>CAYYZU010000112.1:0-6604 GCA_964476205.1 uncultured Actinomyces sp.
AGCTGCGGACTTTTAATCCGTAGGTTGCCGGTTCGAGCCCGGCGCGACCCACTCACTGCGCGTCAGCGCGTGACACTCACCACCTGCGCCTTGCGCGCCAGGGTATTGAGGTGATGGAAGAGGAGCAGGCGCGGGTTGTCGCCCGCGCGCGCCGGATCTAGGGTCACCGTGAGCGTTGTCCCCTTCGTCGCCGGCGCCGGCAGCGTTCCCGCGCTCGTGAATGCTGTCAGCGCCGGTGACAGCACGTCGCTGCGCAGCGGCACCCGAGGATGCCCCATCACGTCGACGACAGTCCCGTCGGGAGCCCATGCCTCCACCCAGTAGGAGATCGTCGATGTCTCGGGCGTGATGTAGGGCGTGATGGGGTTACCCGCCATGTCCGTGGGATTGGCCAGGGTTGCCAGATTCAGCGGCAGAGTCATCACGTTGCCGTGCAGCTTGGCCGTGTCTTTGTCGCCAGCGACATTGTTGATGAGCTCAAGTGATGGCATTGCCCCGTTGTCCGCGGGGCGCAGTCCGAACGCCGCGGCGACGAACACGTCCTGGCCCATGTCCATGTTGGTCATGAGGACGTCGGCGGTGCCCTCATTGTCGGTGTCGATGTAGACGAAGAACGACGCGATATTGGCGGCGCTGCGCCAGGGCTGCCAACTGGAAATGCCGATGAAGGCCTTGCCTGGAGTGTCGGGGGACAGGGGATCTCCACCGTCCGCCACGATCTCGCGGGCATCGGAGGTGAAGCCGACGTAGCGCATGTCGGCTGATGCTTCGTCGCGCGTCGTCACGCAGCCAGTGCTCACGCCAGGCATGCAGTCCGGCAGGCGCGGACTCTCGCCCATGAGCTGCATCGCCGAGATGCGCGACCGCTCGCGCTCGTAGGCCTCCGCACCGCGCACGTCGACACCGTTGCCACTGAGGGTCAGGGATCCCGTGAGCAGGTCACCCGATCCCCGGACCGCGACCTTCGCCGGAGCGGCCAGGGTCGAGGCGGGCCGCGGCGCCGCGAAGACGGGCACGCGCAGCGATGCATCGCTCCCGGAAGGTGTCACCAGCAGGTGCGAACTGATGTCGGTGAGGAAGTCGCGCATGGTGCCGTCGCCCAGCGGATCGAGTGAGATCGTCGGATCCGCCTTGTGGATCAGGCGGCTCGGGTCCATGGTCAGCGTCACGCGCACGGTCGCCGACTTCCCCGGCGCAAGCGTGACGCTGCGCGGCGACACGGCGTACGACGCGCCAGGGAGTGCGTTGATCGATTGCAGGCTCACGGCGTACGCAAGCGATCCGCCGCTCGTGCGCAGGTCCTTGATGCGAACCGACTTGGAGGTTGAGGTCTCAGACGCGACATTCATGACGCCGAAGGACACGCTCACCGCACCGGGGTCGTCAACGACGTACGCAACCGCGTCCGTGGACACGGCTGCCTCGGCGTCGATGCGGCCGGAGCCCATGCGCAGGTTGTCGTAGCGCGGACCCGTACGGCCCGGACCAAGGTAGAGGTCGTGGCGGGCGGTGTTCATGATCGCCGCCTTCACCTGCTGGGGATTCCACGTCGGGTGCGCCGCGAGCACGAGCGCGGCGACACCGGCCGTCGCGGGCGCAGCCATCGAGGTCCCGCTCGCAGAGATGCCCTGGTCGCCCGTCCCGACAGCGGCGCTGAAGATCGTGCCGCCGGGGGCACTGACGTCAGGCTTGACGTTGCCCGCGAGAGCGTTGCCGCGCGAGGTGAAGTACATGGCGGTGTCGGTCGGGTCCTGCGGCCCGGTCACGATCACCTTCTCGCTGTTGCGCAGGCTCCCGTCGAGCGTCGCGGTGACCGCGCGGCCCGCGAGCAACGCGGCGTGTAGGGCATCAGTCGCCGGCCCGAGGGTGAGGAGCGAGGGGATGCGCGCATCGCCCGCGATGCCGACCGTGAAGAGATCCTGCGGGCCACCGAGGATGGCTCCGATCGCGCCCGCATCGGCCAGGTGACCGACCCGCACGGCCGACCCGCAGCGGCGCTGGACGTCGTTACCGTCCCACTGCAGCAGCACGATGCGTCCGGCCACCTTCGCCGCATCAGCTGCGCTCAAGGCCTCGCAGCCGTCCGGATTATTGCCATCGCCGAGCGGAGCCGACCAGTCCCCGATCTCGACAACCGTGCCACGCGCCGACTGACTGGTCCAGTCATTGGCGCCGGCAAGGGAGGCGGGGTAGGTCGCGGACGTGCCCGCGATCGATGCCGTGAAGCCATCGGTGATCTGGGCGTTGTCCTCGCTGGCCGCGACGGAGAGCGCCTTGACGGCGTTACCGGGCGAGCCGGTGATCTCGTAGGTGTCGCCGGAATTGCCGGCCGAGGCGATCACGGAGATGCCTGCCTCGACCGCGTTGTTGGTCGCGATGGAGTCCGGATCCTGGGGCGAGCCGTAGGACGAGCCCAACGACATGTTGACGACATCGAGATGATCGGAGAAGTCGCCGTCGCCATTGGGGTCCATCGCCCAGTCGAGGCCTTCGACCACCAGGTTGGTCGGCCCGGTGCAGCCGAAGACCTTGATTCCGTAGAGCGTGGTCTCCGGCGCCACTCCCGGGCCGATGCCCATGGTCGCGAACGGGGTGGACTCGTCCCAGGGGCCGCGGTAGGTGGTGCCGTCTGCGGCCACTCCATAGCCACCGGTCGTGCCTGCCACATGCGTGCCGTGGCCTTCGCAATCGAGCGGGTTGTCGTCTGGCTGAGGAGTGGAAGACGCAGGATCGGAAGCGTTGTAGGCATTGCCGGCGAGGTCGATGCCGCCCGCGACCTTGGCCGGATCGGGGTAGACCGGCGACTGGCCGGCGTCCTTGGCGACGAGTGCCGCCTGGTACGCCGCGACCGTGCCGGGGCCGCCGAAGTCCGCGTGCGTGTAGTCGATGCCCGTGTCCATGATGCCGACCGTCACGCCCTTGCCGGTGCCCGCGGATCCGGTCCACGCGGCGGGTGCGGCGATGAGCGGCACGGCGACGAAGTTGTCGCGCTCCTTCGGCACCATGCGGTGGACGGCCTTGACGCCAGGGATCTGAGCGAGACGATCGAGGTCATCGGCGTTGGCGCGGACAGCGACGCCCGCATAGACATTGGTGGCCTCGAAGAGCACGTCCTGCTTGCTCACGGCGCGTCGCACGCCTGCCGCGAGCGCATCGACGCGCGCGATCGCGGCGCGTGCCGATGCGCGCTTCGAACGGGTGGTGGGCGCCTCGGCCCAGGCGATCGCTGCCGGCACCGCGTCGAGCTCGAGCATGACGCTCACCTGCTCGGGGCGCTCTGGAAGGGCCAGGCGCTCCATGCTGCCTGTGCCCTCCGGCGGACCTGCCTGGGCGGGCACGCTGAGCGATGCGAGGAGGAGCGCCGAGAGGGATGCGAGTGCGACGGAGCGCACGACCTTGGCCATGCGGCCAGGCTAGACCCGATCGCGAGGGCCGGAGGGAGTATGCGTCACCTGTGTAAGGATCCAGCTGTGAAGGCCACCGACGTCGCACGCCAGGAGCGCCAGGAACTCTGCGACCTCTTCCTGGAGGTCGGACCCGACGCGCCCACCCTCTGCACTGGCTGGACCACGCGCGACCTGGCCGCCCATCTCATCGTGCGTGAGTCCCGGCCCGATGCCGCTCTCGGCATCCTCATCAAGCCCCTTGCGGGATACGCCGACTCCGTGCAGGCGAAAGTGGCCATGCGGCCGTGGCCTGACCTCGTGCGCGAGGTGCGCACCGGCCCGCCCGTGCTGTCCGTGTTTCGGCTTCCGGGCGCCCAGGGCCTCGCCGACCCCTTCGAGTTCGCCATCCATCACGAGGACGTGCGCCGCGCGCAGCCTGGCTGGTCGCCACGCGGACTGCCGGTGGCTGAGCAGGACCTGTTTTGGCAGCGTCTCTCCCGCGCGGGGAGGCTGCTCGCGCGTACGAGCCCCGTCGGCGTCGCCCTTCGGCGCAGCGACACGGGGGAGATGCTCGTCGCCAAGGCCGGCACGCCATCGGTGACGTTGATCGGTGAGCCGCTCGAACTCGTCCTGCGGCTCTACGGCCGGCGCGAGTGCGTCGTCGACGTGGAGGGATCGGAAGACGCCGTTGCACGGTTCGAGTCCGCGCGCTTTGGTGTCTAGTGAGCCGTGTCTAGCGCCGCGGGTCTAGTGCGGGAGTAGGTGCCGGCCCTAGCATCTCTGAGTGACCTCGCCCGCGCCTCGCACCGGCCGTCTCGCCCGCCTGGTCGACTCGGATCCCTTCAATCTCGCGATCGCTGCCGTCATTGTCGTCAACGCGATCGTGCTCGGACTGGAGACCTTCCCCGCCGTCATGCAGTCCTACGGCGACCAGCTCATCATCGCCAACGAGGTCTGCTACGGAGTCTTCGTCGTGGAACTGATCCTGCGTTTCGCGTCCTATGGCAAGCGTCCGCAGGACTTCTTCAAGAGCGGTTGGAACGTCTTCGACCTCATCATCATCGGCGGCGTCTGGATCCCGGGGGTCCGCGAAAACGCCACGCTGCTGCGCATCCTGCGACTCGCCCGCATCGCTCGACTCCTGCGCTTCCTGCCTGATGCGCGCGTGCTGATCGCGACGGTGGTGCGCTCGATACCACCGCTGGCCAGCATCGTCGTCCTCACCTTCCTCATCCTCTTCATCTACGGCATGGTCGGCTGGGCGCTCTTCGGCGAAGAGCTCCCGGCGTCGTGGGGCACCATCACGCGCGCCATGCTCACGCTCTTCATCCTGCTCACCCTTGAGAACTTCCCGACGTATCTCGAAGAGGCGCTCGCTGTAACCCCGTGGGCCACCGTCTACTTCGTGTCCTACGTGCTCGTCGCGGCGTTCGTCATCTTCAACCTGCTGATCGGCATCATCATCAGCTCGATGGAGAGCGCACGTGAGCGCGAGGCGCTCCGCGAGGCGAAGGAGTCCGGGATCACGGGGGATGCCGTGGCGCGTATCCACGAGATCCGCGAAGCCCTGGATGCGCTCGAGGCAGACGTCCAGATCCTCCGGGATCGCGACAAGGGCTCCCGGGAGTAGCGTCGGCCTATGCCGCTCGTCGCCGGAGTCGACTCCTCCACGCAGTCCGTCAAGGTCGTCGTGCGCGACGCCGAGACGGGTGACCTGGTCCGCGAGGGTCGTTCGATCCACCCTGAGGGCACCGAGGTGCACCCCGACCATTGGTGGGCGGCTCTCGAAGAAGCCAGCGCGGGACTGCTCGACGGCGTCGAGGCGATGTCGGTCGCGGCCCAGCAGCACGGGATGGTCGCCCTCGACGACGCGGGCGAGGTGGTGCGGCCTGCACTTCTGTGGAACGACACTCGCTCCGCGCAGGATGCCGCCGACCTGGTCGCCGAATGGGGTGGGCCGCAGGCGTGGGCGGATGCCGTCGGCAGTGTCCCGGTCGCGTCCTTCACCATCTCCAAGGTGCGATGGCTCGCGCGCCAGGAGCCGGAGCTCGCCGCTCGAGTCGCGCGCGTGCTGCTGCCGCACGACTGGCTCACCTGGCGCCTGGCGGGTCAGCCCGCCGTCGCCACCACGGACCGCGGCGACGTCTCCGGGACCGGCTACTGGTCGCCCGCTGCGGGCGACTACCGGCTCGACCTGCTCGCACTCGCCTTCGGCCGCGCGTACGACGTCCCCCGCGTCGCCGCACCGCACGAGATCGTGGGCGAGACGACGGGCGGCATTGCCCTCGCGCCCGGCACCGGAGACAACATGGGCGCCGCCCTCGGCGTCGGAGCACGCCCCGGCGATGTCGTCGTCTCGCTCGGCACCTCGGGCACGGCGTTCGCCGTGGCGGACGCGCCCACCGCGGACCCCAGTGGAGAGGTAGCGGGCTTCGCCGACGCGACCGGCCGCTTTCTGCCGCTCGTGTGCACCCTGAACGCCGCGCGCGTCTTCAGTGCAGCGGCCGCGATGATCGGCACTGATATCGATGGCGCGACGCGCGCTGCGCTGGAGGCTGCGCCGGGCAGCGGTGGACTGGTCCTGTTGCCCTACCTCGATGGAGAGCGCACGCCCAACCTGCCCGACGCGACCGGATCGATCCTTGGCCTGACGCGCGACGCGATGACACCGGCCAACCTGGCACGCGCATCAATCGAAGGGATGCTCTGCGGCCTCGCGGATGCCGTCGATGCTCTCCGCGCTCAGGGAGTCGTGCCGGCGCGCATCATGCTGGTGGGCGGTGCCGCAGCCAACCCTGCCGTGCAGGAAGTGGCGACGACGGTTTTCGACCTGCCCGTCGTCGTGCCGCCGCCCGGGGAGTACGTCGCGGATGGTGCCGCCCGCCAGGCTGCCTGGGCCCTTCTCGGCGGGGCCGAGCCGCCCGGCTGGGTGCTGGCGGGAGAGGTCGTGCGGGACCCGGCGCCGGTGCCCGCGATCCGGGAGGCCTACGCCTCGGCCCGACGGACCGTCCACGGCGCCTGAGCGGGGCCGGCCCGGCCCGGTCCCCCTGAGGGCGTGACTGATTCGTTATCCATTCGGCTACTTCCCGGTGTTGCGCAGGTCACTCCCCGGCCATATGTTCGCGCTGGCAACAATTCCCGGGGGACCTCCCCCGGCATGAGACAAGGGGACTGCGTGGCCGACTACACCCCGACTCCCGAGGACCGCTTCGCCTTCG
>CAYYZU010000113.1:0-6460 GCA_964476205.1 uncultured Actinomyces sp.
AGTCGTTGACCTTGATCCCCTCGGTGAACCACGAGTAGATGTTGCGCATCTGCTGGGCGGCCTGGGCTGGCGTGTAGTCGTTAGTGGACACGACATGGTGGACGAACGCCACCTTGATCGTGTCGGAGTATGTGGTCTTGCCCCGACGCAGCGACTCGTCGGCTCCCCACTGGGCTCGAGTGATGATCGGCGGCTTGTTCGCGGCCGCCTGCGCAGAAGACATCGGAGAGTCCGACCCGAGTGCGGCATCCTCGGGCCGCACCGGATTGTCGAGGAGCGTGATCTGAGTGTCAGCAGGCACCTCACCCGTCGGCGTATCCACGCGCACCTGGATGCCGTCTGCACCATCAGTGACGACGGGCTCGGTGGCGTAACGGGCGCGCTGGCCCTCCTCCGTGTCGGGATCGGGCAGGTGGTCGCTGACGGGGACCTCCATCCACGGCAGCCACTGGCCGTCCTGGCGGACCCGCATGACCACGCGTGTGTCCGGGTCGAAGGCCTCCGCGGCGGTGATGCCCACGAGGCCGAAGGACTCGGTCTGCGTGGGCGGGATCGCGGCGGCCGCACGCAGGCTCGGAGTGGACCGAGGGCCGGCCAGGGGCCTCTCGTGTGCGTGGTCCTCGCCAGCAACGGGCACCGGGGTGCTGGCAGCCGGGGTCGATGCGAGGGCACCGGCGGCGACGCCGTCGAGGGAGATCGTGACCATCTCGGCCCGCACAGGATCCGGTGAGCCCGCGAGACTCCCGGCCACGGGGAGGGTGAGTGTCGCCGGGATGACCAGGGCAGCCGTCATCACAGCAAGAACTCTCACTCGATGAGGGTGCCTGAGCGGTCACGGGGAGGCAAGGCGACTCACCCAACGCACAGGTCACTCTGATCACATTCCCAGGGGATTCCCCCGCGCGTGCCCTTGACCGCTCCCTCACGCTTCTGCGGGAACCCTGACCGGTCACGGGACGTCCCTTGGGGGCGTCCCTGTGAGGCAAGCCACACCGGGTCGCCCCTACCCTGGACTCGAGCCACGGGGGATCGACGGCAGCAGGCGATCGGAAGGAGCGGGAGACATGCGTCAGCGCTGGTCCCGCATCCTGCTCAGCATCGCGGCCGCCCTTGTCCTGGGCCTCAGCCTCACCGGCGTCGGCATCCAGGTCGCATCGAGCAGACTCGAAGGCAACATCACCGCCGTCGACATCAGCACCACGACCGGACGCGAGCACACTCCGATCCAGGTCGTGGACGACGAGGGCAACTACCAGGCTGTCAACATCCTGCTGATGGGCAGCGACAGCCGCGAGGGACAGACCAGCAAGAAGTACGGCGACCCGGATCTCTACACCGGAGAGCGCTCCGACACCACAATCCTGCTGCACCTGTCGGCCGACCGATCCTTCGCGACAGCCGTGAGCATCCCGCGCGACACCTGGGTGATGCTCCCCGAGTGCAAGGTGGACGGCGAGACTGTCGGCGCCTTCGAGTCAAAGTTCAACACCGCATTCGAAATCGGCGGCCCCGGCTGCACGGTGAAGCTCGTGGAGCAGATGACCGGGCTCACCATCGACAACTTCGCGGTCATCGACTTCGAGGGCTTCAAGAACGTGGTGGATGCGCTCGGCGGAGTCGAGGTGTGCCTCACCGAGCCCGCCAGCGACCCGGCGAGCGATCTCGAACTCCCCGCCGGCACCAGTACCGTGAGCGGAGAGCAGGCGCTGGCCTTCGTGCGCGCGCGCAAGACGCTCAGCGACGGCAGCGACCTGAGCCGCATCAAGCGCCAGCAGGCATTCCTTTCCTCCATGATTCGCGAGGCCTCATCGACGGGCCTGCTCCTCAATCCCGTCAAGCTCTACTCGACCCTCGATGCCGCCACCTCCGGGCTCACCACCGATCCAGGCCTCGCCGACATCGACATCCTGCGTGACCTCGCACTGAGCGTGCGCGGCATGGCTCCCGGAGATATCGCCTTCCTCACCATGCCCTGGGTCGAGCGTGGCGACGGCGAAAACGTCCTGCTCGACGAAGCCTCCGCGGCGCCGCTGTGGCAGTCGATGGCGAATGACGTCCCGTGGATCAAGCCTAAGAAGTCAACCGGCAACTCTTCGTCGTCGAAGCCGGACGAGATCGCCGTGCAGCCGCAGGAGATCAGCGTCCGCATCCTCAACGGAAGCGGCGTCGCGGGCCGTGCCGCTGAGGTGGCTGCCGCCCTCGAGGCCCAAGGGTTCACGGTCGTGGAGATCGGCGACGCCGATCGGTCCGACTACGCCACGTCGGAGATCCGCCATGACGCCGCTTCGGCGGAGGCCGCGCGCACGGTGCTCGCCGCACTGCCCGGCGCGACCACGGTCGCCGATGATGCGGCTACGACGATCACGATCGTGCTGGGCACGGCGTACGCGGGAGTGGAGAGCGTCGTCGTCGACGTGAACGCCGCACCGTCACCATCCTCCAGCGAGCGCGAGGATGATGCGATCACCGCACCGACGACTGCCGACAAGGTCCGCTGCGACTAAACGTCGCCTCCGCCTAGCCTTCGGACGGCTGGCGGCGCATGATCGCGGCGCCCTTCTCGAAGTCCAGTCGCTCGACCGCGAAGCCCGGGAAGCGCTCCGTCCAGTCGTCGAGGATCTCCTGCTCGTCGCGACGGATCATGTCGTCGAGCACGACGACCCCACCGGATGACAGCCGATCATGCAGCGCGGGAAGCGCGGGCCAGCGTGCATGCGAAGTGCCCTGGCCCGGAGGACCATCGATGCACAGGAGGTCGATGTCCTCGATGCCGGACAGGGCGTCAAGGTCGTACCAACGCACGGTCTTGCCCCCGATCTCCTGCTCGCGAAGAGGCGAGTGCACGACAGTGATCCAGTCTTCGACACCCTGGCGCCGCGCGAGAGCGCGCGTGCCCTCAGCGAAGGCCTCGTCGTGGTCGACCCCGATGACTCGACCGTCATAGCCAGCGGTGCGCATGGCAGCCGCCATCCAGACACTCGACTGGCCGCTGCCCAGATCGACGACGGTCTGCGGGCGATGCTCGAGCACGTATCCGGCGAGCCAGAGCAGGAGGTCTTCCGAAGCCGCCCAGGTGCCGGGGCGTGGCATCGGCAGGGACATCGGCACCAGCCGCATGAGTTGCATGTAGTCCTCGAGCAGCACGACCTGGTCGTCGATCTGGTTCATGATCGAGAGTCGTAGCTCGCGCTCCTGACGCGTCACGGCCTCGCGCAACCGCGACGACTGATCGGCGGCGCGCTTCGCCTCGCGCTCAGCGGCCGCTCCGCGCTCCCGCGCCTCCCTGGTGGCTTTGAAGAGGATCTCGTGCCGCTTCTCCGCAATGGCGCGCATGCCCTCGAGCCGATGCTGGGTCTGGTGCTCGATGCGCGCGACACGGCCCACGCTCGAGCGCAGCCACATGAGCGCCTGACCCAGGACAAGGCCGATGATGAGACCCAGGACCGCCGCGACAGCTACCGCGAGCATCGGGGCGGACAGCGCCCATGCGAGCAGGCCCGAAAGGACGGCCAGGACCACGCCGAGCGCCACCACGGGCAGCCGAGACCTCATGCGCCGAGGCTACCCTTCCGGACGTGGGACAGAGCGCGAGCACAGGGCCGGAAGTCAGCACAGGGCCGGGAGTCTCCGTGGTGATGCCCGTACTCAACGAGGAAGCCCACCTCGCGGAGGCGGTGGGCGCGATCCTCGACTCGGAGTACCCCGGCCCCATGCAGGTGGTCCTGGCCCTGGGCCCCTCGCAGGATGCGACCCATGACATCGCCGCACGGCTGGCTGCTGGCGATGACCGCGTGCGCACGGTGCCCAATCCGACCGGGCGGACGGCAGCCGCTCTCAATGCGGCGATCGCAGCCGCCGATCACGACATCATCGTGCGGGTAGATGGCCACGCGGTCATCCCCCGCGACTATGTCGCCATTGCGGTGCGCACCCTCGAGGAGACCGGCGCCGACAACGTCGGCGGCATCATGGGGGCCGAGGGCGTCACAGACTTCGAGCGGGCCGTGGCGGCAGCCATGACCTCGTGGTTCGGAGTCGGCGGTGCCGCCTTCCACCTCGGCGGTGGTGCAGGAGAGGCACTGACCGTCTATCTCGGCTGCTTCCGCCGCTCCGCCCTCGAGCGCGTCGGCGGCTTCGACGAGTCCATGGTCCGCGCTCAGGACTGGGAGCTCAATCACCGCATTCGCGCGACCGGTGGCCTCATCTGGTTCACGCCCGAACTGCGCGTGAGCTACCGGCCACGAGGAAGCCTCGGACGCCTGGCGCGCCAGTACCACGAGTACGGGCGCTGGCGTCGCGAAGTTGCCCGGCGCCATCCTGAGACCGTGTCACTGCGCTATCTCGCGCCACCACTGGCGCTGATCGCCGTCGCAGGAGGGACGGTGATGGGCGTCGCCGGACTCGTCACCGGCTCGCGTGGCCTCCTTCTCGGCTTCACGCTCCCGGCTGGCTACATCGCCGCCGACCTCGTCGCGAGCGCACGCGCCGCGCGCGGTCTGCCGGCAAGTTCCGCACGCTGGTTGCCAGCAGTCTTCGCGACCATGCACGGCGCCTGGGGTGCGGGGTTCATCCGCGGAGCGCGCTAGTTGACGGTGTCGGTCAGTCGCCGAGCGTGCGCACTTTCAAGGGTGGCGAGGACTCGATCGTGCTCGTGCGCCCAGGATTCCCAGACGGCATCGGCCCACCGACTCGCTCGACCGGTGTAGTCGGCGAGGTCCGTGCTACCTCGCATGTACGAGACGTTGATCCCGGCCACAGCGGATGGTGGCGTGAGGACGGGGTAGTCCACGCGAGGTCCCGAGCCACCGCGCATGAGATCGACTACCTGCTCCTCCTGCCAGCCGAGGGCTCGTCGAGCAGCGAGCGCGCGTAGGTGCACGAAGACCGACTGGCGATCACGACGATCGGTACCCCGCCCAGGGTGAGAGGCCATATAGGCGTCGACAACGAGCCGGTGAGCAGGGAGGGGATACCCGAAGCGTTCAGCCTCGTCAGCCTGGATGGCGCCGAACGTCGCCCAGCATGCAGCTGGTGCAGGTACGTAGGCGTGGAGCGGAGAACCCTCAGGTACTGATGGCGTGACGGCTCCGCAGAGACCGCACGTCACATTCTCTTCGCTCATGTGGTGGCAGGGTCCGCTCAGTGGTCGAGGCCCTGCTCGCGCAGGCGACGGATGGCCTCACGACGTTCCAGGCGCGACGTGCGCCGGATCTGCGCCTCCTGGAAGCGCAGCCGATCGTGCTCCGTCTGCGGCAGGACAGGGGGCACAGGCCGCGGCTGGCCCCCCTTGTCGATGGCGACGAAGACCAGGTGCGCGCTCGCGACATGGATCTCGCCTTCGACGCCCATGCGCTGCACGGTCACGCGCACGCCGACCTCCATGCTGGTGCGCCCGGTCCAGTTGACCTGCGCCTTCGTGGTGAGGAGGTCGCCGAGCTTGACTGGCTCGAGGAAGGCCATCTGATCCATGAACGCCGTGACCGCGGGCCCATTGGAGTGACGCACGGCGGCCACCGCCCCCGCCTCGTCGACGGCACGCATGATGACGCCACCGTGCACATCGCCGTAGTTGTTGGCATCCATGACGCCCATGACGCGCGCGAGGGTGACCTTCGACTCCTCGGTGGGGACGGGGTCGCCGGTGAACTCCGCCGGAACAGGATCGAGGGGCATGTCAGCCGCGCAGGAGCGATCGGGCCATCACGAGCCGCTGGATCTCATTGGTGCCCTCGTAGATCTGGGTGATCTTGGCATCACGCATGAAGCGCTCCACGGGGTAGTCGCGCGTGTAGCCGTTGCCGCCGAAGACCTGCACGGCATCGATCGTGATCTCCATCGCGACGTCGGAGGCGTATGCCTTGGCTGCCGCACCGAAGAACGACAGGTCGGCATCACCGCGCTCACTCTTGGCAGCAGCCCGGTAGACCAGCGAGCGTGCAGCCTCAAGCTTCATCGCCATGTCCGCCAACATGAACTGGATGCCCTGGAAGGAGCCGATCGTCTTGCCGAACTGCTCCCGCTCCTTGGCGTAGGCGACGGCGGCGTCGAGCGCCCCCTGGGCGATGCCCAGCGCCTGAGCCCCGATGGTGATGCGCGTGTGGTCGAGCGTGGTCATCGCCGTGCGGAAGCCGGTGCCCGGCTCCCCGACGATGCGATCGCCCGGGATCCTCACGTTGTCGAAGAGCACCTCCCGCGTAGGGGAGCCGTGGATGCCGAGCTTGCGCTCAGGCGCGCCGAAGGACACGCCCTCATCGTCGCGGTGGACGACGAAGGCCGAGATGCCTTTGGCTCCCGCATCGGGATCGGTCTTCGCGAGCACGGTGTAGTACTGCGCGACGCCGGCCCCGGTGATCCAACTCTTCTGGCCATTGAGGATCCAGTCGTCGCCGTCCCGAGTCGCTCGCGTCTTCATGGCGGCCGAGTCGCTGCCGGACTCCCGCTCCGACAGGCAGTAGGCGAA
>CAYYZU010000114.1:0-6454 GCA_964476205.1 uncultured Actinomyces sp.
TCGACGTCCTCGTTGCGGGTCACCCGGAAGGTGTGGTGCTGGAGGATGTCCATGCCCGGGAAGAGGTCATCCAGGTGCGCCGCAATGACGTCTTCGAGTGGCACGAATCGCTGCGCATCGACCCGCACGAAGCGCGGTAGCGACGGTGGCACCTTGACGCGCGCGAAGAGCTCAGTGCCTGTGACGGGATTGCGCACGACCACAGCAAGGTTGAGCGACAGTCCGCTGATGTAGGGGAAGGGATGGCTCGGATCGACGGCGAGCGGGGTGAGCACAGGGAAGACGCGCTGGTCGAAGAACGCATCCATCTCGGTGCGCTCCTCGGCCGTCAGCGACTCCCAGTCGAGGATCTGCACGCCGTGCGCCGCGAGAGCGGGGCGCACCTGGTCGCGGAAGATCGTGGCCTGCTGGAGTTGCAGCAGGTGCGCGCGGCTCCAGATGGCCTCGAGAACCTCGCGGGGGGTGAGCCCGCTGGCTGCGCGTACGGCGATGCCGGTGGCGATGCGGCGCTTGAGGCCGGCGACGCGCACCATGAAGAACTCGTCGAGGTTGCTCGCGAAGATCGCGATGAACTTCGCGCGCTCGAGCACGGGGAGTTCGGGGTCCTCGGAGAGCTGGAGGACGCGCTCGTTGAAGGCGAGCCAGGAGAGCTCTCGGTCGAGGAAGCGGTCGGGCGGGAGAGGGCCGGCCTCTGCCTCGACGGCGGCCACGGCGGACTCGTCCAGCTCGACCTCGGCCTGCGGGATGTGGGCCTGGGGAGCGTCTGTGGACATGCCCCCATGGTCCCACAGCCAGAGGAGGCCCCGGTGGCCCTCGGGTGCCGCTTGCGCGAAGGGAGCGAATCAGGCGCGGCGGTAGAGCACGTCGGTGTCCCAGTGGGTGAAACCGAGGCTGGAGTAGAGCGCGATGGCCGGGGTGTTGGCGGCATCGACGTAGAGCATGGCCTGGGTCAGCCCGCGTGCGGCGAGCGAGCGCAGGCCTGCGATGAGGAGTGCGCGCCCCAGGCCCGTGCCCTGGTGCGCGGGGTCGACTCCGATGACGTAGACCTCGCCGAGTGCCTCGTGGCCGTGGGACTGCGGATGGTCATCGTCGTGTGCATGGTCATCGTCGTGTGCAGGGTCATCGTCGTGCGCGTGGACCAGCCCTTCCGCGTGCAGGTGCGCGTGGTCGTGAGCGCTGTGCGCGTGATCGCCGCCATGCACCTTGGTCCAGTGGAATCCTGCGATGGCACCCTGCTCGTCTGTCGCCACGAGGAATCCCGACGGGTCGAACCACGACTCTGCCAGGCGTCGATGCAGGTCCTCCATCGTCCATCCGCCCTGGTCGGGTAGGTCGGCGAACGCCGCGGCGTTGACCGCGAGCCACGAGTCGTCGTCGATCCCGGGCAGGAAGGTGCGTAGGTGCACGCCGTCGGGAAGGGGGGTGTCAGGCAGGGGCGACATGAGTGAACGTCGCATCTGCCACAGCACGCGGGCACGGGTGAAGCCGAGGCTCTCTGCGAGCCCGCGCGCGGCCTCGCTCTCGCCGTGCGCCCACAGCCGCAGACCGCGACCGGGAGCGTCGCGATCGCTGATGAGGATGAGCTCCTCCACAATCGCGCGCCCGAGGTCGTGGCGTCGCATCGGCGGGGCCACGACCATCTCCGCGCTTGGTCCCTCGACGAGATCCGTCACGTCGAGGTGCGCGTAGCCTGAGAGCTGCCCGTCATCGCCTCGCGCGAGGACGTGGCGGACGTCCTCATCTCCACCGTGGCGCAGGTGCAGCATCACGTGCTCCGACAGCGGCGTGATGCCGTCATGCCGTGTGGCGCTGTCGACGAGATCGAAGACGTCGAGGACCTCAGCCCGGTCGAGGTGGCTGCGGACCTCGATGTGGGTCATCTGCCGGCCCGGCTCTCGATCTCGGCTTCCTCGTCAAGGGTGGAGACGGTCGCGTCGTCGGGGCGGGCCGGGACGAAGCGGTAGCCCACATTGCGGACGGTGCCGATGAGGGCCTCGTGCTCGGGGCCGAGCTTGGCGCGCAGGCGCCTGACGTGGACGTCGACGGTGCGCGTGCCTCCGAAGTAGTCGTAGCCCCAGACCTCCTGGAGGAGCTGCGCACGGCTGAAGACGCGCCCCGGGTGCTGGGCGAGGTAGCGCAGCAACTCGAATTCCTTGAACGTGAGATCGAGGGTGCGCGTGCGCACGCGTGCGACGTACCCCGCCTCATCGATGGACAGGTCGCCGCTGCGGATCTCGCCGGGCCCGTCCTCGGGCTGTGCGTCGAGTTTGGCCACGGCAAGGCGCAGCCGTGCCTCGAGTTCGGCGGGGCCGCACGTGTCTACGACGAACTCATCGATGCCCCAGTCGCGCTGCAGGGCGGTGAGGCCGCCCTCGGTGACGATGACGATGAGGGGATGCTCGATCCCGGTCTGGCGGATGAGTCGCGTGAGGCTGCGCACGTGCGGCAGGTCGCGCCGGCCGTCGACGAGCACCGCATCGCAGGGGGGTGCGTCAAGGAGCGCCGTGGCCTGCGCGGGAAGGATGCGCACGGCGTGGGGGAGCAGGCTGAGCGCCGGTAGGACCTCCACGGAGGGCTCTACCGCCTGGGTGAGCAGGAGCAGGCGCACGTGGCGAGGATACCGAGCGGGTGACAGGCGCATCCCAGCGAAAGTGAGTCACTCCACTTCCCGGTGGTACACTTGGGCGTGCCCACTGCTCGGCCGCGCCACCAGATCACCGAGACCGACGACATCTCGGCGGCGTTGGATCTCGCGGCCGAACGCTGGCCCGACGAGCCCCGAAGTGACCTCATGCGTCGGCTGATCGTCACCGGTGCACGTGCGCTGTCAGAGAGCCCGATCGAGCGGACGCTCGAGATCGAATCTGCACTGCAGAGCCTGGCGGGGTTGGCCGACGCCTATCCACCGGGATACCTCGAGCGCCTGCGCGCCGACTGGGAGCGAGTCACTCCTTGACGAGTGCGATGGTGCTCGATGCCGGCGTGCTCATCGCACTGATGAATCCTGGCGATGCACACTACGCCGATGCCGTCGCTGTGGTCAGACGCGGTGCGGTCGCCGGGGCCCTGGTCGCGCATGCGATGACGGTTGCCGAATCTGCCGTGGGCGCGGCCGAGCACGGCCTGCTCGAGCAGGTTCGCCGTGCCTTCGACGGCCTGGGCTTGGCAACAGCCGAGAGCGATGATGAGCAACCCTGGAGGCTGGCCGCTCTGCGCGCTGAAACGCGCCTCCCTCTGCCCGACTGCTGTGTACTCGATGTCGCTATCGAATCCGGGGGCGACCTGGCCACCTTCGATACGCGCCTGGCTGCTGCCGCGCGACGTCATGGGGTGGCACTCGCTACGACGTAGCGGCAGGTGTGCGTAGCGGCAGGTGGCCTGGGGGTAGACGCAGGATCTCCGGGCGACTGCGGGAGGATTCCGAGCCGTGACCGCGGAGACCCCCTACGGGACGGGCCGGCATCGCACTCCGGTGCCCGCCCAGGCGGAGCCACTCGCCCTCAAGAGCCAGGACGGTGTCGCGCTCGCCGCGATGCACCTGCGTCATGCCACCTCATGGCCCGCCGGGTCATGGCCCGCCAGCGGGTCGGCCAAGGCCCCCCTGTCGGGCTCCACGGCCATCGTGGTCGCCCATGGATTCGGTGGAGCCCATGACCAGGAGCGTGTGGAGCGGATCGCGAGCATCCTGAGCGAGGACGCGTCCGTGGTCGCGGTGACGCAGCGCGGTCATGGTGCGTCCGAGGGCATGACGACACTCGGCCACCGAGAGCCGATGGATGTCGAGGCTGCCGTCGCATGGGCCCGCGCGACGGGTTACGACCGAGTGGTCACCGTCGGCTTCTCCATGGGCGCCGCTGTGGTCCTGCGCCACGCGGCACTGCTCGGCCCGGGCTCCAGCGATGCCGTCGTCGCCGTGAGCGGTCCGGCGTACTGGTTCTATCGCGGCACGACGCCGATGCGCTGGCTGCATCGCGGCATCTCCACACCCGCGGGCCGCGCGTACATCCGCACGGCGCTGGGCACCCGGGTGGATCCCACGCCGTGGCCGGAACCCCCGCCCCTGCCCCCCACCGAGGCGGCCGCCCGCGTGCGCGACCACGGCATCGACCTCCTCATCGTCCATGGCGACGCGGACGGTTTCTTCCCGCTCGACCATCCGCGGGCCCTCCACGAAGCGGCTCCCGGATCCGAACTGTGGATCGAGCCGGGCTTCGGCCATGCCGAGGGAGCCATCGAGGAGGAGCTCGTGCGCCGCATCGGTGCATGGGCGGTCCGGCCCGGCGGCCCGGCAGAGCCGACGGGGTCGGGCTAGGCTGGCGTCATGCTCGAGATCGTCTACACGGGACTGCTCGTCCTCGCGATCCTCTTCATCACGTGGTTCTCGGGCTACGTCGTCTACAAGCTCTTCAAGGGCCAGGGCTAGGTGTCCGTCTCCGACCTCCCCGAGGAGCTCATCCCGCTCTCCTGGCTGATCGGCCGCTGGGTGGGCGTCGGCCTCGGGCAGTACCCCACGATCGAGGACTTCCGCTTCGGCCAGGAGGTCTCCTTCATCACCGACGGCCGCCCCTTCCTCTCCTACGCGTCGCGCAGTTGGCTGCTCGATGACGACGGCGAGAAGGTCCGCCCGCTCGCGCTGGAGACAGGCTTCTGGCGCCCGCGTCCCGACGGCGAGGTCGAGGTGACCCTCGCCCATCCCACCGGCTACTCCGAGCTCTGGCTCGGCACCCACGAGGTGCTCGGCATCGAGGACGCCCGCATCACCGGTGCGCGCGCCACGTTGCGCACCGATGTCATCGCCGCGTCGCCGAGTGCCAAGCCCTACTCCGCGGGAGAGCGGCTCTACGGCCTGGTCAATGGCGAACTCATGTGGACATTCGACATGGCGGCCGTGGGCGAGCCCATGACCAATCACCTCTCCGCGCGCCTGCGTCCGGCTGACTAATGAGCGATCCCGTGGACTGGGACCAGCGACTCCATGCCCGCGGCTATCGCGTCACCCCGCAGCGCACCCTGGTGCTCGCCGCCGTCAACGATCTCGGCCATGGCACTCCCGAGGAGATCCTCGTCCGCGTGCAGGTCGATGCCCCCAAGGTGAATCTCTCCACCGTCTATCGCACCCTCGAGGTGCTGGAGGAAGTCGGCCTGGTCACCCACGCTCACCTCGGGCATGGCTCCCCGACGTACCACTCCGTCGACGAGGACGTGCACATCCATCTCGTCTGCCGTTCCTGCGATGGCATCGAGTCGATCCCCGTGGGCGTCGCGCGGGACTTCCTCGACGCACTCGATCGCGAGCAGGGCTTCTCCACTGACATAGGCCACATGGCGATCCATGGCGTGTGCCGCACGTGCCGGGAAGGCGCACGCGATGGCTGACGTTGTCGCTGACGTGACGCCGTACCGCAGTCCCGCGCTCGACCTTCCCGGTGCCTGCCCGGCACCCGAGGGGTCAGCGGACGAGGGCGTGCCCTGGCACTACGGCGACCCGCATGCGGAGCAGCGCCGCCTTGTCGATGGCTCAGGAGCCGTCGACCTGTCGCATCGCGGAGTCGTCACTGTCACCGGTCCGGATCGACTCACCTGGCTGCACAGCCTCACCACCCAGCACCTCGAGGCGCTGGCGCCGGGTGCCTCGACCACGGCACTCATCCTCAGCCCGCACGGCCACGTTGAGCATGAGATGCACCTGGCTGATGACGGCACCACGACGTGGATCACCGTCGAGCCGGGAGATGCCCCCGCGCTCGTCGCCTACCTCGACTCCATGCGATTCATGCTGCGCGTCGAGGTGGCGGATGTGAGCTCGGACTGGGCTGTCGTGTGGCAACCCACGCGCGAGGCGGATGCCGAGCGCGTCACCTGGCTCGTCCCCGCCGACATGGCGGGAGTCGGTGCGACCGACGCGGGCAGCGATCGCGGTGGTGACGCTTCGAAGTACGTCGACCACCGACCCGGCGTGCTCGTGGGTCGCGAGGTGATCGTGCCGCGCGAGGAGTTGGTCAGCGTGCTCGGTGATCAGCCGGCCGGCACCTGGGCGCTGGAGGCACTGCGCGTCGGCGCTGCGGTGCCTCGGCTCGGCCACGAGACCGATCACCGCACCCTCCCGCACGAGGTGGGCTGGGTCGGCCCGGCAGTGCACCTGGCCAAGGGCTGCTACCGCGGGCAGGAGGCCGTTGCGCGCGTGCACAACCTGGGCGCTCCGCCTCGACGCCTTGTGCTGCTCCATCTCGACGGCGGAGCTGAGGCGCTGCCGGCCCATGGCGATCCCGTCGCGCTCGGCGATCGCGAGATCGGGTGGGTCGCCTCGGCCGCCCGGCACTATGAACTAGGCCCCATCGCCACCGCCGTCATCAAGCGCTCCGTCGATCCGGCGGCCGATCTCGTCGTCCGCGCGCAGTCCGGTGACATCGCGGCCGGGCAGGAACCCGTCATCCTCGTGCGCTAGTCGACGTCG
>CAYYZU010000115.1:0-6429 GCA_964476205.1 uncultured Actinomyces sp.
GCGCGATCGAGCCCAACATCCTCGCGCTCGCCCAGACCCTCGGCACGCCGCAGACCCAGGCGATCCTCAGCGACATGGAGGCCGACAACGTCATCGGTGTCCCCGCCTCGTGGTGGTCCGGCTGGCAGTTCCCCGAGTCCGACGGCGGCGTCATCCTGGAGTCGGGCTCGTCCTACTGCATCGCCGCCATGGGCGGCCTCGACTGGTGGGTGGAGAACAAGACGCCCATCACCAAGCTCGTCGCAGTCGGCTACCCCGGTGACTACGGAGGCGATTACGCCGCAGGCGCCGAGAAGTGGGCTTCCGCCAACGGAATCGAGTTTGCGGGCTTCGTCGAGACGGCACCTAACGCTACGGCCGGCAACCAGGATGCAGCTGTATCGGCAGTCGTCGATTCAGGCGCAGACGTTGTTGCCATCGGAGTTGGCCCGGCCGAAACCGCCGAGATCATCGGCAAGGCCGTGGCCGGCGGCTTCAAGGGGCAGTTCCTCGGCGCAGCGCCGACCTGGAACCCGCTGCTCCTGCAGACGGCGGCTGCTCCTGCGCTTCTCGCGTCCTACACCAACGTCGGCACCACGGGCTCCTTCGGGACACCGTCGGTCGCGATGGATGCCATGCAGGCGCAGCTCGGCGACGGAATCCTCCCGTCGAATGACGGCTACACCTACGGCTGGGTGTGGCAGTACCCGCTCAAGGCGGCTCTCGAGAAGGCTGCTGCCAACGGCGACCTGACCCGCGAGGGCCTCGTAGCCGCAGTGCAGGGCGGTGTGGAGGTCGACTACGAGGGTGCCCTGCCGAACTCGCTCGTCGGCGGCCCGCCGGCGGACGTCGATCGCTCCGTGTCGATCAACATCCCCTCCGAGGATGCTGCTCTCGGCATCGAGACGCTGCTCATGGGGTACGTCGGCCCGACTGCACAGGCCTACGACTACAGCGCTCCCTGCTCGGGCGCGTGATCTAGTCGATAAAGAGGGAGGGGGCGGACCCGCGCGGGTCCGCCCCCTCCCTCTTTGTGTGCTCGCCTAGGTCCTAACTGCGACCGTGATGATGACGGCGGCGCTGATGACGATGAAGATGGCGATGCCGGTGAGGAACCCGAAGCGCAGCCTCTTGTTGAGAGCCTCTCCCGCCGGGCCCTCAAACCTGTGCTCGTGGAAGAGGTAGGCGCCGATGATTCCGCAGAGGAGCACCAGTCCGAGCGCGATGTAGCCAGCGATGACGGAGATGTCCCACACCGTGAGGTAGCCGACCGCCCCCACACCGCCGCTGGTGAAGAGATAGAAGATGGTGAGACCCACGAGGGCGGTGCCGGCGGTCCGCAGCTGGATGTCATTGCGGCCCAGGAAGAGCGTCGCTACGCCCAGGACGATGAAGATGACGAGCGGAATGTAGTACTTCGTGATGCTCGCGACGGTGCTGCGCGCGACGGGGAGGCCGAAGGTCAACGACGAATAGGTCTCCCCAAAGCCGACGAAGAAGTGCTCGGATGTCGTGAGGGAGAAGGGCTCGATGAGCCACCCGGGGACTCCGATGAGGGAACTGACCTCGCTGGCTTGCTGGTCAGGGATGAAGATCAACTTCTCCATGGAGAGGTCTTCATGCTCGATGATGATCGGCAGCGTCTGCGTGTCGAAGGGGAAGAGCCGGAGATTGGGCTGGAAGACGAATGTGCCTGACACGCGCCACCATTTCGTGGGGCCTTCGACTGTCGTGAGCTCGGAGGTGTACTCGTTGGCATTGACCAGGTCCCAATCCTCGTCCTGGCACTCTTCGATGCAGGTGATCCCGAGGTAGAAGATGGCGTGAAAGACGCCCTCATCGAGGTTGAGCTTCGACAGGCTCGTCACGACGACCGCGACGCGCGCCTCAGCGGGAGCCTGTGCTGGGCGCAACTCTGTGGTGATGGGGGCGCTTGCCTGGGCGGGCGCCGCTGACGCGAGCATCCCGAGGCCCGCGATGAGCGCGAGGAGGAGGGTGCCCCAAGTGAGCCGATTCCGCGGTGAGCCCGGCATCGCTGTCCTCCCCATCCTGTGCTGTCGGGCGATCAGCATAGGCGCCCCGTAGTCTCAGCAGGTGTCGATGAACCTTCCCCCCATGGTCGATTCCCCCGATCCCGCCGTGCGCGGGACGGCGCGCCTGCGCCGGCAGGTGGGCACCTTGCGCGTGGTCGCGATCGTGAGTCTCGTCCTCGTCGTGCTCCTGGGCGTGTGGGCTGTCGTGGGCATCGTCTCCTTGTCATCACAGGTGTCATCGCTGGATGCGAAGGTCGACTCACTCTCGGTCCGATTGGCTGCGGAGCGCGGTGCGGATAGCGAGTCGACGACGTCAGGCACTCAGTCAGCGCCCAGCCCGGCGCCGAGTGCCACCGAAGCGCCCGTCACGGGCGATTTCGTGACGCCCGCCGGGGCGGGCAAGGCTGGAGCCGTCGTGGTGGGTGACCCGGACGCCGCGAAGGTGGTCGAGGTGTACGTCGACTACCAGTGCCCGTACTGCCAGCGTTGGGAGACCGAGATCGGCGCGGCGCTCATGGAGCGCGCCCTGCAGCCCGGTTCGGGCCTGGTCGTGAAGCAATACAACATGGCCTTTCTCGGCGAGGCAAACAGGAGCCTCGATCCTCCCGGCGCCTCTGCGCGTGCGGCGAGTGCCGCGGCGTGCGTCCTTGACGGCGTGGGTGTGGATGCCTTCGTCGCCTTCAATACCGCGGTCTTCGCCGCACCGGGTGGCACGGAGCCTTCGACGCGGTTCGATGCGGCTTCTCTCGTGTCACTCGCCGGCGGGCTCGGCGCTGACGACGAGACCCTGACGTGCATAGAGGAGGGGCGCTTCATTCCCTTCGTGGCCGCTACCACCCAGGCGGCGTTCGCCCGCGGCGTGACGGGCACGCCGACGGTCCTGGTCAACGGCAAGCCCCTGCAGGACTCTTTTGGGGATCCGCAGTTGCGCGCGCTCCTCACGATGTAAGCGAGGGCGCTGCCGATAGCGCAGGCCTACTCGGCGTCGGCCTTGCGCACCTGACTCTCAGCCGAAGCGGACTCCACCCCGTCGGCGAGACCCTTCACGGCCCCGCCGATGCCATGCCCCACGACGTCGACGACGTCCTCGATCCCGTGTGCGGTGTGCTTGCCGGTGTCCTCGAGGTCCTTCTTCGTCTTCTCATCCATGGGGATCTCCTTCGTGTCTGGATCGGTGGGTGCGCGTGAAGGGGACGCTAGTAGAGGAAGGAAGCACGTCCGGCAAAGAGCCCAGGATCGCGACAGCGGTCGTGAGGGACAGGAAGACAAGATCGGGTGTGCTCCCCGCGGCGAGACCGACGGCGAGCAGGGCTGCGATCCCGATGAGGCGCCACCACTCCCACTTCGCTTGAGCGAGGTAGCGGAATACCAGGATCGAGATCATGAAAAGGGCAAGACCAATAACGAGTACGGCGCCGAAGAGTGGCGTGATGTCGGTGGTGACATCCGCCATCGCCACCTTGAGGCCCGCGGCGACGAGGATGATGCCCGCGGCAAGCAGGAGGTGCAGGTAGACGTAGGCGATGCGTGAGAACCGGTGTGCCCGCCGCACGTCTAGGCTCTCGAGGTGCTCGCGCCCCGTACCGCACACTCCCACGAGGTACACGCGCCACATCACGGCAACGAGCAGTACTGCGATGAGGATGCTGATGACCAACTCCACGTTGCGCGTGGCCGTGGTCGCTCCCAGTCCGATCGAGATGAGCGACTCGCCGAGAGCGATGATGATGAAGAGTTCGTAACGCTCCACCAGGTGCTCTCGGCCCAGAGGCCATTGGTCCGGCCGGCTCACGAAGGAGCTCGCGACAGCGCCGGTGAATCCGATGCCCAAGAGCAGCACGCTGAGCCAGGTCACGGGCAGATAGCTCGAGACAATGACGCTGGCGGGGAGCAGGAGCGCAAGAGCCGATATGCGGTAGACGTCGCGGCGTAGCTCGGGGTTGCCCGCTGTCAGTTTGAGGTATGCCAAGAACCATGTGAGACCAAGCGCCCCCAGGCTGTAGGCGAAGAGCTTGTCGTCCTGCCAGAACGCGGTGGGAATCGAGATGGCCACGAGGAGCATGAAGCCCATGGCCACCACGAAGACGGGAGGTCGCCAGTCACGACGGCTGTGGGAGGGCAGGCCCACGTTGGCAAGGGAAGTGAACCCGGCCCAGGCCAGCCACACGATGCACAGGACGACGAGGCCATGAACCACCCCGAGGACACTGTCGTCGTAGACGATGGTGTTGGTGATCTGAATCAGGGAGAACGCGAATACGAGGTCGAAAAAGAGCTCAAAGGGCCGGACCTCGGTGGCTCCCGACTGCACGATCAGGAGGCTAGCGCAGGGGTAGTCGTCGTCTGGGCAACGGCTACTGCGGCGAACTGCCGGGCGGGCCTGATGCGAGACGCTCGCATGGTTCCCAGGCTGGCCCAGGGAACTCCGACTGCATGCGGGTCATGACTGCCTCGAGTGATGTCGGCTCGAGGTAGATGCCGCCTTCGTCGTCGTAGGGATCAGCAAAGGCGCTGGCGACTCCGATTGCTACCGCAGTGATCAACGTGATCGTGATCACGAGTGAAGCGGCATGCACCCTGCTTGGCAGCATGCCTTGGACGACCAGGAAGCAGAAGCCGGCCAGGCTTATTCCCACGAGGAGCCACAGCATGAAGTGGGTGTCTCGGTCTGAACGGAACAGGCGGAATTGCTCCTGGCTGGCGGCCTCGATGACGTAAGCACGGGCGTCCTTGACCGCCTCTTCCTGGGTCGCTGACGTGGCCTCAATCGCGTTGATCGAACCGAGGGTTCGGGTCTGCCAGGCCGCAGTGTTGGTGTCGCCAACAGCCTCCTCGGCTAACGATGCGCTCCACGAGTCGGTGGTCACCGAGCGCATGAGGCACACCAAATCGCGCTGGACCTCGGTGCGGCCAGGCTCGGGAAATGCTGCGCTCGTCTGGAAGGCCGCGGAGTATGCGACCGCCTCGGCGTCCGCCGCGTCCTGAGCCGCGTTGTAGCCCTCCAGCGCGGTGAGCATGATGATGCTGAGGAGGAAGGCCGCCAGGCCGCCCGTGAAGCCCCCGCCGAAGCCGGAGAGGACGTCGCCCACAAGAGGCTCGTTCCGCCGCTCGAAGTGCCATGACCGGATTTCCCAGCGGGCGGCGACGACTCCAAGTCCACATCCCAGTGCGACGAACCCGACGAGGCCGGCAATGGCCGCAAGGGTGAGCACTCGGCGAGGCTACCAACGACGATTGAGACTGCGGCCTCGTTTGTCGGTGCTGATGCGACTGACGTGACATCAATCGGATCGTCCTGGAGCCGCCTCGGGGATTTGAACCCCGGACCTACGCATTACGAGTGCGTTGCTCTACCCCTGAGCTAAGGCGGCGTGCTCGCAAGGAGCGACAGTGATCATAGGGCTGCTCCGGCACGTCTCATCGTCCGGGTGGGGAGTCGACACCCCGGCGGGCCGTGAAGAGTGTGGAGAAGATCGCCGTAAGCGCGGGATCACGGATCTCGGGCGGCAAGGCGTCGATCAGCGCGTGAACCCCGGCCATCTCCGCGGGCAGCGGGCCCCCGGAGGTGAGATCGGGCAGGTTCGCGAACGCCGTCTCCAGATCAGTGGATACGTCGATCCAAGGGAGCGGCCGCACCTCCTCCGCGGCCTCTGCGAGGTCTCGCGTGAATGCCTCGACGGAGTCGAGTGAGACGGGCTGAACGGTGAGATGAAGCGTGCGCGGCAAGTCACCCAGACTGGGTTGCGGCTGCAGTGTCCATCCGCGTGAGCGCATGGCGTCTGCAAGCCGAAAGGGATCGACCGGTTCATCGCCTTCTCCGGCAAGTGCGAGAAGCGTCGAGTCGGGCTCACCGACGATCCGCAGTCCAGGGATCCCGTCCGCTGCAGCGGCCATGCGGCGCGTGGCCTCGCGTGCACGGCGTACGGCATCAATGAATCCCTCGTGTCCGAGTGCATGTCCAACAGCCCACGCTGCGGCCATGGGGCCCGCCGACTTCGTGCTCTGCAGGGTCGTGTTGACCACCGGATATCCAGGCCAGGCAGAGAAGGCGTAGTACGTGCCGGATCTGAGGTCGGTGTCACGGAAGAGAAGGAGCGAGGCTCCCTTGGGGGAGAATCCGTACTTGTGGAGGTCGAGCGCGATGGACGTCACGCCCGGGACGGCGAAGTCCCACGGCGGCACGCTCTCGCCACCGAGGCGGGCGTAGGCAAGCGTGAAACCTCCGATACAGGCATCGACATGGCAGGGCACTCCGTGCGCGGCTGCGACTTCGGCGATGCCGGGCACCTCATCGACCACGCCATGTGCGTAGGACGGGGCCGAAGCGACAACGAGAGCCACCTCGCCTCGTGATGCTTCCAGCGTCGTGCGCACGGCCTCGGCCGTGAGGCGCAGGCTGTGGCGGTCCACGGGAATG
>CAYYZU010000116.1:0-6315 GCA_964476205.1 uncultured Actinomyces sp.
GGGCGAACTGGGCTTGGACCCGCTGCTGCTGGAGATCCTCGCGTGCCCGTGCGAGGCGCACGGGGCGCTTGAAGTGGATCCCGAGCGCCAGCTGCTCGTGTGCACCGTGTGCCGCAGGGGCTTCCCCGTACGCGACGGGATTCCGGTGATGCTGCTCGACGAGGCAGTCGCGGCAGACTCCTGATGCCGCACATCGTGTCGGGTGCCCTCAAGGACTACGACTGGGGAATCGTCGACGGGCTGGCGCGCTGGCACGGTGCGACGGGTACCGCGCAGGCCGAGTTGTGGTTCGGCACGCATCCCTCAGGTCCGACCCTGGTCGTCGATGGCCCGGACTCAGGGCGCCTTCTCGCCGACATCGATGTGCACCGCGGCATGCCGCTGGTGAAGCTCCTCGCTGCGGGCACCCCCCTGTCGATCCAGGTCCATCCCGATGCTGAGCTCGCACAGCGCGGCTGGGCCTCCGGCTCCCCGCTCTTCGCCGATGACGCCGAGAAGGCAGAGGTGCTCATGGCTCTCGAGCCCTTCGACATCCATGCGGGTTGGCGAGATCCAGACGAGGCCGCCGGCCTGCTGGCGGATGCCGGTGCGCCCGCGGAGGTCGTGGAGCTCGTGCGATGCGGCGACCCCGTCGCCTCAGCGCGCCACCTGCTTGCCCTCGACGCGCCGGAGCGTGCCCGCATCGCACACGGATTGGTCGACGCCGCCCAGCGCCGAGGTTGGTCCGTCGACGCGGTGGTCTCGCTCGAGCGCGTCGTCGCGGCTTTCCCCAACGATCCCGGCGTGCTCGTGAGCGTCCTTCTCGACCACGACGTGCTCCGTCCCGGCGAGGCAATCGCTGTGTCTGCGGGAATCGTGCACTCCTACGTGGGGGGCCTCGGAGTCGAGGTGATGACGAGCTCGGACAACGTGCTTCGCCTGGGGCTCACCAGCAAGCCCATCGCGGTCGATGAAGCACTCGAAGCTGTCTCGCGCAGCCGAGTGCCGCAGCGCTTGCGCGCGGTCGACGATCAGCCCATCCACCCGGACGGAATGCCCTTCGACCTCCTCGTGACGTCGTCCACGCGGACGCTGCCCGCGGGCCGGCACCGGCTTGTCCTCGCACTGGAAGGCCCGGTCAGCATCGAGAGCGGTGCGGGCGCGGGCGAGACCGCGGACGAAGGTCGCGCGGTGGTCTGGGGACCCGATGAGGGAGATGCCGTCGTGGTCCCGCTCGGCCGCGCTGTCGTCGTGACGGGCGTGCGTCAGCTTCCCGGATAGGCAGGGCTGAAGCCGCGCGGCCCCAAGCGCCACGGGCCTGATGTGTAGGTCCAGATGCGCCGGTCCTGCGTCGCCACGAGGATCGGGGAGCCTGGCGCTGCAGCCACGCGCACGGCCCCCGGAGGCGCGCCCAGCGAGCGGATCTGCCAGCGGCTGATGTCGATCTCGAAGACGCCGGGCGCTCCGGCGCCCTCCACGCCGAGGGCGACGAGACGGTCATCATCCGCCCAGGCGACATCGCTCACCGTGGTCAGTCGATTGTCCACGCGCACGGGGGACTCGATGCGCAGGGCACCCTCTCGGACCGTGATGATCGCCATCATGATGAAGGTGCGGGGACCGCGCCGGATCGTCAGGGCGGCGCGCGTGCCATCGCGGCTGATCGCGATCGATTCCAGCTGGGCCTTGGGATGCAGTCCGTCGATGGAGACGACGATCGCGTTGCCCTCCGGATCGACCCGACGGAGCACGGCGTCGGGCCCGACGACCCACGCGTCGTCGCCGCGACCGAAGGCAGGTCGTGACTGGCCCGGGTCGATGGCGGCCTCGACGAGATCGGCTCCGGGGGCGATGGTGCCGAGCCATAGGCGTGCGTCCGCGTCCAGTGCGGCCAGGCGCTGCCCCGACAGCGAGACGGCCAGGCCGTCGAGCGGTGGGCTGCCGAGTCCGGCCGCACCCGCGACGGGCAGCGGCGGTGTGCGTTCGAGGTCGATCACGCGGCCGCCCAGGATGCCGAGCGGTGCATCGCCTCCGGGCATGGCGTTGGGGTCGAAGGCAGGCCAGGAGTCCACGGGCTGGGGGTTAGGCGTGCCCGCGACATCGAGTACCTGCCCGCCGGCGTTGAGGTCGAGGAAGCGGACACCCGGCACCTGCCGCAGCGTCCAGGTGAGCTGGGCGGAGAAGGCACGTCGCGTGTCCTCGTCGGCCAGGCGCACTTGCGGATCGAGATCGACACGCGCGACCCCATCGACGACGGGCACCGCATTGACGGCGAGAGCAGTGCCATCCGGGAATCCGGTGCGCACCGCGGGAGCGAGCCACTCTGTCGGGCCGCGCAGGAGCGCGCGCGTGAGCGCTGTTGCAGGCGTGGGTCCGTCCACGGGGAAGTAGCGGGGGTCGGGAACAAGGGTGGTGAAGGTCGGATCGAGGAAGTAGACCTCGAACGCGCGGAAGGCGCGATCGACGTCCGACCGCGACAGGAGCAGGCCCTGCGGAGGGGTGGCGATGCGCCAGTTGCCCCCGACGAACTCCATGCGGAAGGACTCCTCGATGAGGCCACCCGGAAGCGCGACCTCGTAACGGCCCTCGTTGTCGATGGATCCCACGAGCGTGGCGGTCATATCGACTGACGTGACGCCGTCGGGCACGATGGTCGGCACTCCGTCGTACACGCTGACACTGCGGGACGGATCCCACATGTTGGCGGCTTCGGGGGTGAGGTACTCGCGCGCAACCGCGTGATCGTCTTCGAATGACGCGGAGGCCTGGAGGAAGCCGGAGACGATCTGGGTGGGCGTCATGTCCGGCTGGGGTGGGCGCGCGATGACTCGGATGACCTGATCGGTCGTCTCCACCCCGACCTCGATGCCCTGCTGGATAGGTCCGCTCGTGGGAATGGATGCGCACGCGGCCAGGAGTGGCAGTGCCAGGATCGCGAGCACAGCGGCGGGATGCCGCGCGACCCTCATGCCCGTGCCTCCGCCGCGTCCGAATCCGCCATCTCCTCCGCGTCTGCGGGCTCCTCGACCTTGTCGCCTGGATCGCCCGGCACCAGGGGCAGTGGCGATCGCTCAAGGGTGACGTCGGCCCGGCAGGGGAGCGTGAGCCGGAAGCAGGCTCCCTCCCCGGGGGAGCCCCAGGCCTCGAGCCATCCCGCGTGGAGCCGGGTGTCCTCGAGTGCGATGGACAGTCCGAGCCCCGTGCCCCCGGTGGTGCGGGCCCGGGCGGGGTCCGCACGCCAGAAGCGATCGAAGACATGGGCGATGTCGTCTTCTGCAAGTCCCACGCCGTGATCGCGCACGGTGACCGCCACTGCCTCGCCGTCGCCGGACACGGTGACTTCGATGGGATGGCCCTCACCGTGCTCCACGGCGTTGTCGAGGAGATTGCGCAGGATCCGGTCCACGCGCCGGGGGTCGCACTCGACCGGGCACGGGTCCAGCAGCGCTGTCACGACGATCGCGCTGCCCCGTCGCTCGGCCAGGGGGCGTGCCGACTCGGCGGCTCGCCGCACCAGGCCGGCCAGGTCGACGGTCTCGAGGTCGAGTACGGCGGCGCCCGCGTCGTAGCGCGAGATCTCCAGGAGATCGCCGAGGAGGTTTTCGAAGCGGTCGAGTTGGTTCTGGAGGAGTTCCGCCGATCGAGCCGTCGGCGGGTCGAGCTCACCGCGACTCTCGAAGAGGAGATCCGCCGCCATGCGAATGGTCGTCAGGGGCGTGCGCAGCTCGTGTGACACATCCGAGACGAAGCGCTGCTGCACCGCGGAGAGTTCCTCGAGCTGGTGGATCTGCTGCTCGAGGCTGGCAGCCATGTCGTTGAAGGCCATGGCGAGTCGGGCGAGGTCGTCCTCGCCCCGCACGGCCATGCGCTCGCGCAGGTGGCCTTCGGAGAACTGCTCAGCCACCCGTGCCGCCGAGCGGACAGGCGCGACGACCTGGCGCGTCACGATGGCGGCGACAGCTCCGAGTAGCACGACGAGGAGTACGCCGGTGCCGATGACCGTGCTGCGCACCAGGTCGAGCGTGCTCGCCTCGTTGGTGAGTGGGAACAGGTAGTAGAGCTCATAGGTGCCTACGTCGGTGACCGCGAGAGGAGCGCCGACGACGATGCCGGGCGCGCTGCGGCCATCGAGGTAGCGGATCTCGGTGTACGTCCATGACTGTCGCTCGGTGAGCAGGACCGTCTCTCGTAGGTCCGCGGGCACGCTCGCATCGGACACGAGGTTGGTACCGCGCTCCGGAGCGGTGCCCTCAGTCGCGCCGGCAAGCATGAGGACGTCGTACTGCGGCGGCGAGCCGGCCCGCGCCGCGAGGGAAGCCACGATCGTGTCGACGATGCTCGCCGGGGAGGCGGCGTTGGTGCCTGAGGCCGCAGCGGCCGAGATTCGCTGGGCATCGGCGAGGCCCGCGCTCGCCTCGGTCACGGCCGTGCGCTCGGCGGAGTCCAGAAGTCCCGTGGTGACGCGTGAGAGGAGCAGGAATCCCAGCACCGTCATTACGACGATCGACAGGATGAGGGTGGTCACGGTCACCCGCAGCAGCAGGGACCGTCGCCAGATGGTGAGCACGTGCATCGGGGCCGAGGGAGCCCTCGGAGTCGGGGGACTCGTCGGGCCGGCGGTCATGGCGGGCCGGCCTTGTATCCCACGCCGCGCACCGTGAGCACGATCTCGGGGTGCTCCGGGTCGTGCTCGATCTTGGCACGCAGTCGCTGCACGTGGACGTTGACGAGCCGGGTGTCCGCGGCGTGGCGATAGCCCCACACTTCCTGCAGGAGCACCTCTCGCGTGAAGACCTGCCAGGGCTTGCGCGCGAGGCAGACGAGCAGGTCGAACTCGAGGGGTGTGAGTGGTACCACCCTGTCGCCGCGTCGCACGACGTGGCCGGCCACGTCGATGGTGACATCGCCGATTTCGAGCGTGCCCGCCGCGGGCTCGTCGCTGCGCCTCACGCGCGCGCGAAGGCGCGCGACCAGTTCCTTGGGCTTGAACGGCTTGACGACATAGTCGTCTGCACCGGACTCGAGTCCGAGCACGACGTCGACCGTGTCGTTCTTTGCGGTGAGCATCACGATGGGCACGCCGGACTCGAGCCGGATGGCTCGGCAGACATCGATGCCATCCATGCCGGGGAGCATCAGATCGAGCAGGATGATGTCGGGTCGAGAGTCGCGGAACGCCTGGAGCGCCTCGCTGCCGTCAGCGCAGAAGACGGGGTCGAAGCCCTCGCCGCGCAGGACAATGCCGAGCATCTCGGCCAGTGCCACGTCGTCATCGACGACCAGGACGCGTCCTCTCACGGGATCATGGTGTCATCCCAGGAGCAGGAATGCTGCCCCTGGCAGGTTGTTGACGGCGTGGGCCACGATTGGCGCCCCGAGGCTGCGGGTCCGCCACCTCAGGACACCGAAGACGAGGCCGCTCGCCAGGAGGATGGGAGCCCGCATGGGCTCCAGGTGGAAGAGGCTGAAGGCGATCGTCGTGAGGGCGATGACCCAGGCGGTGTTGAGCCCTCGCTTGGCGAGCGCGTTGTACGCCATGCCGCGGAAGGCGATCTCCTCGGCAATGGGGGCTCCGATGGCGACGCAGATGGCGAAGACGACGACCGCGAGCATCGGCCCCTCGTCGCGGAGTTGCTCGCCCACGTCACCCGCAGCAGACGTGAACTCTCCGAAGACGGCCTGGAGGAGGAGTGCGATGGTGCCCCCGGCCACGAGCGCGGCAACGCCCCCGATGACGCCCCAGCCCACATCGCTCCAGGTGAGCCTTAAGCCCAGGTCGATGCGGGGGCCGTTGCCCTGGAAGGCGGTCGTGAGCAGTGGCCAGCCGGCCAAGGCGATCCAGGGCAGCGTGATCCCGAGAAGGAGGAGCCAGGGCAGCGGCAGGCCGATGAGCTCGGCGATCACTGCAACGGCGACGGAGATGATCACGAAGCCGAGCAGCGGGATGATCGCGTCAGGGATTCCCCACTTCGGGGGTTTCAGCGTGCGCCCCTCGGCCAGGGCGATGTCCACCGTGACGGGGCAGCCGGGGTAGTCAGCGGGAGCGCGCATGCGCAGGGCCGGAGACGTCGATTGCGACATCATCCGGCCCTGCGCATGCTTCGTTGGTTGCTGTGGAGGGGTTGCCCAGTGAGGGAACGCCTAGTAGCGGTAGAGCTCGGGCTTGTAGGGCCCAGCCACGTCGACGCCCATGTACTCCGCCTGGTCCTTCGACAGCTCGGTGAGGTGGACGCCCAGGGCGTCGAGGTGCAGGCGCGCCACCTTCTCGTCGAGGTGCTTGGGCAGCGTGTAGACGCCCAGCGGGTACTCGTCGAGCTTGGTGAACAGCTCGATCTG
>CAYYZU010000117.1:0-6272 GCA_964476205.1 uncultured Actinomyces sp.
CGGTCAGGGCGATGACGAGTACGCCGGCCGCGATCTCCCCGCCCACGATGAGGATTCGGCGATCGATCCGGTCGGCGAGCGATCCGCCGTAGAGACCGAAGATCACGAGAGGGACCAGCTCTGCGAGCCCGATGAGGCCCACGGCAAGGAACGAGTCGGTGAGCTCGGCCACCTGGAAGGGAATGGCGACGTACGTCACCATCGAGCCCAGGGATGTCACCGCAGCCCCGATGAAGAGGCGACGGAACGCGGGCTGGGTGCGCAGGGGCGTGAGGTCCACGCGCATGCCCCGAAGTCGCCCCATCACGGGCGCTGATGCTTCCACGCGGGCCGCCCGCGCTCGCGGCTCGGGCCCGCCGCTGACAGGATGGCGCGATGACGACAGCGCCCAGCACCGCACCGGATCCGCACTCCCTGCCCGACGTGACGGGCATCACCATCGGCGTTCTCGGCGGCACGGGCGAGCAGGGGCGCGGGCTCGCGCGACGACTCGCCATGGCCGGCTGCGACGTCGTCCTCGGTTCGCGTGACGCCGCCCGGGCGGCAGATGCCGCTGCGGCGCTGCCGGGATCGGTGCGCGGGATGTCCAACGAGGATTGCGCCGCGGCCAGTGACGTCGTCATCGTGGCTGTGCCCTGGGACGGTCACGGCGCGCTGCTCGAGTCCCTCAGCGGTGTGCTCGCGGGCAAGATCGTCGTGGACTGCGTCAACCCACTTGGCTTCGACAAGCAGGGCGCCTTCTCTCTGCCCGTGGCCGAGGGCTCAGCCGCGCAGCAGGCAGCCGCCGTCCTGCCCGACTCGCGTGTCGCTGCGGCCTTCCACCACATCTCCGCCGTACTGCTGCTTGACGAGTCCGTCGACCGCATCGACACGGACGTCCTGGTGCTCGGTGACGACCGCGAGGCCACCGACACCGTCCAGGCGATCGCCGGACTCATCCCCGGGATGCGCGGGATCTACGGCGGCCGCCTGCGCAACGCCGGTCAGGTCGAGGCGTTCACGGCCAATCTCATCTCGATGAACCGGCGCTACAAGGCGCACGCGGGCGTGCGCATCACCGACGTATAGACGTCAGCTGTACGAATGCTCGGGCGTGGGGTAGGCGCCCGTGCGCACCTCATCAGCCCACTGAGTTGCCGCATCCATGAGCGTGGTGCGTAGGTCGGCGTAGGCCTTGACGAACTTGGGCCGCGGCCCCGCGGTGAGGCCAGCCATGTCCTGCCACACGATCACCTGGGCGTCCGTTGCCCCGCCGGCACCGATGCCGATCGTCGGGACCGTGAGCACCTCGGACACGCGCGCGGCGAGTTCGGCCGGCACGACCTCGAGCACGACTGCACAGGCACCGGCTGCCTCGAGTGCCTTGGCATCGCGCAGCACGGCCTCGCCGTCCTCACCGCGACCCTGCACGCGGTAGCCGCCGAAGACATTGACGGACTGCGGTGTGAGTCCGAGGTGGCCGATCACGGGGATACCGGCGCCGACGAGTGCCTCGACCTGGGGCAGCACGCGCTGCCCGCCCTCGATCTTGACCGCGTGCGCGCCTCCGTCCTTCATGAAGCGCATCGCCGATTCCATGGCCTGCTCGACAGACGACTGGTAGGAGCCGAAGGGCATGTCGGCGACGACGAGTGCCCGCGAGGAGCCGCGCACGACTCCCGCCACGAGGGGCACGAGGTCATCGACGGTGACGGGGAGAGTGGAGTCGAAGCCGTAGACGACCTGGGCGGCCGAGTCCCCGACAAGGAGGCAGGGGATTCCGGCCTCATCGAAGATGCGGGCGGTGAGGGCGTCGTAGGCGGTGATCATCGCCCACTTCTCCCCGCGGGCGGTGGCCTCATTGAGGTCGCGAATGGTGATGCGGCGGATAGGCGTCGCCAAGGACATGACCGTGCTCCCATCTCGAGGCTCCCGTGCGGAGTCCCCGGACACGCACATGGTGGCACAGGGGGCCGGTGCACGCTCGGCGCACCCGCCGGCCGTTACGATACGCAATCGTTCCGGAATTCCCGGACGTGCAGGGCGAGGAGGGCCATGTCCCCGGATGGCTGGATGACAAGCGGCGAGGGTCACCCCCGCCGGTGGGCGATCCTCGGAGTGCTGGTGGTGAGCCTGCTCATCGTGGTGCTCGACAACACCGTCCTCAACATCGCCCTCCCCACGATTCAAAAGGACCTCGGGGCGACGGCCGGCGAGCTGGTGTGGGCGATCGACAGCTACATCCTGGCCTTCGCGGCGCTCCTCTTCACCTGGGGAGCTCTCGGCGACCGCTACGGCCGCAAGCGCATCCTCGTCATCGGCCTCATCATCTTCGGTCTCGCATCAGCGGCGAGCGCCTTCGCGACCACGCCCGGGATGCTCATCGGCTTCCGCGCCGTCATGGGAATCGGCGGCGCTGCGGTCATGCCGACCACCTTGGCGATCATCACGGTGGTGTTCCCGCCCCACGAGCGCGGCAAGGCGATCGGCGCATGGGCAGGAGCGGTGGGTGCCGCGGTTGCGCTGGGCCCGGTCCTGGGCGGCCTCTTGCTCCAGCATCCCGAGTGGTCCAGCTGGATCACGGGCAACGACTGGGGCGCGGTCTTCCTCATCAACGTGCCGATCGTCATCATCGGGCTCATCGGCGTGTGGCGCGTCGTGCCCGAGACGCGCGATCCCCACCCGCGCAAGCTCGACCTCATCGGTCTCGTGCTCTCCGTCGTGGGTCTCACCCTTGTCGTCTACGGAATCATCCACGCGTCGTCCACACTGAGTTGGATCGATCCAGGCGTGATCCTTCCGATGCTTGCGGGCATCGTCGTGCTGGTGGTGTTCCTCTGGTACGAGGCCCGGAGCGATCACAAGAGTTTCGACGTGTCCCTCTTCGCGAATCGCGGCTACGCCGTGAGCCTCGCGGCGGTCACGCTCGCCTTCTTCGCCCTCTCGGGAATCACCTTCACGCTGCCCTTCTACCTGCAGATCCTGCGGGGCTACGACACTCTCACCGCAGGCCTGTGCTTCGTGCCTTTCGCGGTCGGCCAGATCCTCGCCGCACCCCGTAGCGCGGCAATGGTGCTGCGGTTCGGCTATCGCGCGGTGATGACGACAGGGCTGGTACTGGTCGCCCTATCGCTCTTGGGGCTCCTCTTCGTGCAGATCGACACCCCGCTGTGGGTGATCCTGGTCGTGTTCTTCGTGTTCGGATTCGGTATGGGCAATGTCATCGCTCCGGCGTCCACCGTCATGCAGAACGTCCTGCCGCTGGCCCGCGCCGGAGCCGGTTCCGCGGTGCAGAACACCGTGCGGCAGGTCGGCGGTGCATTGGGCGTCGCCATCATCGGCACGGTGCTCGCCACCCAGTACGCCTCGCGCATCACCCCTGCACTTGGGCAGCTTCCCGATCAGGTCCCCGAAGAGGCTCGCCAGGCGGCGGAGAACTCCATCGTTGCCACGGATGGGCTCCTCTCAGGCCTGGAGCAGTCCGGCGCGCCAGCAACGGTGGTCGATGCGCTGCGCGGCTCGGCCTTCGATGCCTTTCTGGCCTCGTCGCACGTCACCTACATCATCTCCGTGAGCGTCGTCGTCATTGCCGCGCTGCTCGTGGCCTTCGCACTCCCGAAGATCACGCCGCCGCGCAAGCACGTGACCGTGCCCGATGACTCGTCGACGGACGAGCTGGTGCGCGAGGAGGAGGCCGCCTACCCGGAGCAGCTGGCAGAGGAGATCTCCGATGACGGCCACCGGGGCTGACGCGCCCACGCGCGGCCGGCCGCGCGATGCGGCGCTTGATCGGCGGATCGCCCAGGCGTCCCTGGATGTGCTCGCGGACAGCGGAATCGCCGGCTTCACCATCGAGGCGGTCGCGCACCGGGCAGGGGTCGGGAAGGCGACCATCTACCGGAGGTACTCCGGACGTGACGATCTCCTTGCTGCGGCACTCGATCACTTGCGCGATGACACCCCCATGGCGATGGGCGAGGGATCCGCGCGCGAGCGCCTCGGGGTGGCTCTGGACTTCATCCGCACGCCGATGACGCACACGCGCGGGGGGCGCGTCATGGCCCAGGTGATCTCTGCTGGGGCGCAGCACCCTGACTTCCTCGCGGTGTTCTACGACCGCGTCCTCGGGCCGCGTCGCAGCATGCTGGTGAGCATCCTGCGGGAGGGAGTCGCCGAGGGATGGGTCGATCCCGACGCAGACCTCGAGGCGGCCGTCACACTGCTCGTCGGTCCGATGATCTTCCTCAAGGTGTGGCACGGGACGCCTGTGGCAAGCGTCACCACGGATCAGATTGTCGAACTCGCGCTGCGGGGAGCGGGAGTTAGTCGCGCCAGCGGTTTGTGATCGGCTGGCGGCGGTCGCGGCCGAATGCGCGCAGGGAGATCTTCGTGCCGGGCGGGTACTGCCGCCGCTTGTATTCCGCCGCGTCGGTGAGGTGGATGACGCGCGCGACCACCTCGCTGTCGAAGCCCTGAGCGACGAGGTCAGCGAGGCCGCGGTCGTGCTCCACGTAGTCGTCGAGGATGTCGTCGAGGAGCGCGTAGTCGGGCAGCGAGTCCTGGTCGAGCTGTCCGGGGCGCAGTTCGGCGCTGGGCGGCTTGGCGATGGAGTTGGGCGGGATCGGCGGCACCTCACCCGCTGTCTCGGCCTGGGCATTGCGCCAGCGCGCGAGCTCCCACACGAGGGTCTTGGGCACGTCCTTGATAGGCGCGAAGCCGCCCACGGCATCGCCGTAGATCGTGGAGTAGCCGACGGACACCTCGGTCTTGTTGCCCGTGGCGAGCACGAGGTGCCCCTCGGCATTGGATAGCGCCATCAGAGTGGTGCCGCGCACGCGCGCCTGGAGGTTCTCCTCGGCCAGTCCACTCAGGTGCAGTGAGGCGTCGAAGGCGTCGACCATGGGAGCGATCGGAATGACGCGGTAGTGGAGTCCGGTGCGCTCGGCGAGGTCAGCGGCATCGGCGAGAGAGTGCTCGGAGGAGTAGACACTCGGCAGGGCCACCCCATACACGCGATCCGGTCCGAAGGCGTCGCAGGCGAGTGCGGCGACGAGGGCGGAGTCGATTCCTCCCGACAGGCCGAGGATGACCGAGGGGAAGCGGTTCTTGTCGACGTAGTCGCGCAGACCGGTGACGAGTGCAGTCCACACAGTGGCGTGATCCGACAGGGGTTCGGCGATGGTGGCCAATGGCACAGGGGTCGTCATCACGGGGACGTCGAGCCGTGCGTGCTGCCCGGTGGCCTCGGGCAGGTCCAGGTCGATGACGAGGATGTCGTCGCGGAAGGCAGGGGACCGGGCGAGCAGGCCGCCATCGGGTCCCACGACGAGGGAGTCACCGTCGAAGACGAGCTCATCCTGGCCACCGGTCATGTTGACGTAGGCCAGCGTGGCACCGAGCTCACGCGCGCGCCGCTGGCACAGCTCCAGGCGGGTGTCGTCCTTATCGCGCTCGTACGGCGACCCGTTGATGACGAGCAGCAGTCCGCAGCCACGTGCCTCGGCGACCGGCCCACCCTCCTGCCACAGGTCCTCGCAGATCGCGAGCGCGACGTCGGTCCCGCCGATGTCGAGCACGCAGGGTTGGTCGCCCGGCACGAAGTAGCGGAACTCGTCGAAGACGCCGTAGTTGGGCAGGTGGTGCTTGTCGTAGCGCGCCACGACGCTGCCATGCTGCAGCACCGCCGCGGAGTTCACCGGTCCGCCGCGCGGCCGCCCGAGGCGATCGGATGCGTCGTCACTGCGGTCCAGATAGCCGACCACGACGGGGAGTGCGCCGTGGCCGTCGGCCGCCAGCTGGCGTGCGAGCTCCTCGAGAGTTGCCCGCGACGCCGCCTGGAAGGACGGGCGCAGCGCGAGGTCCTCGATCGGGTAGCCGGTGAGGAACATCTCGGGCAGCGCCACCAGCTGGGCGCCGGCGGCTGCCGCCTGGGCCACGGCGGCGCGAGCCTGCTCTGCGTTGCCCGCGAGATCGCCCACCGTGGGATTGGCCTGCACGAGGGCCAGTCGCAGCATGGGCATAGGGGAAGCGTAGGGGTGCGTAACGCGCCGGAAACACGGGCACGGGCACACTGGGCCCATGGACAAGCAGACGGAGTTCGTGCTCCGGACGATCGAAGAGCGGGACATCCGCTTCGTGCGCCTGTGGTTCACCGACGTGCTGGGCACGCTCAAGTCCGTGGCGGTCGCCCCCGCGGAGTTGGAGGGCGCCTTCGCTGAAGGCCTCGGCTTCGACGGATCCGCCATCGAGGGCTTCGCACGCGTCTACGAGTCCGACATGCTCGCCAAGCCCGA
>CAYYZU010000118.1:0-1895 GCA_964476205.1 uncultured Actinomyces sp.
TGTAGTAGGGCTGGTCCTGGTGCCACGGCGTGCGCTGCTGGGTCTTGGCCTCCTTGACCAGGAGATGGTCGTGGTAGAGCCGCACGTGGTCGCTCGCCATGAGGTCGCGCGCGATGTGCGCGGCGGGCGAGGTGCGGATGAACTCCTCGTACTCGGGGATCCGCTGCCAGTTGCAGAAGTCCTCGACGAAGCGACCTGTGTCGCCCTCCTCGCTCGCTACGGCGACGAGCGGCCCGGGGGCGGCCAGATTGCGGGCCACTCCCGCCCGGACGAGCTCGACCTGCTCGGGAGTGAAGCATCCCCGGATGACGACGGCGCCGTCGCGGGCGTAGTCGGCGACGGTCTGCGGATCGACGTACGGCATGGAGGGAGGGTAGCGCCGAGGGTCGGTGGAAGTGGGCCCCTCGGCAGATAGGCGACCGGCCGAGGTACGTCGATGAGGAACGCACGGGTCTTCGGCTGGGGATACTCGCGGCAAGGTTGCCAGCGTGAAATTGAACGAAGCTGTGGACGGTGTCGGCAAGGTTGCCAGCGGCGTCCGACGTACCCCTGTGGACAGCGACGCGCGACGCGATCTCGATGTCAGACCGTCGACGTAGCGTCATGTCATGAATCCCCTCTTCACAGCTGACGAAGCCATGCGCGCCGCACTCACTGCACCGCCGCGCGAGTCGAGCGAAGACGACCGACGCCTGCTCGACCTTGCACTCGAGGCAGGCATCACGGGCCACTCCCTCTCCCTCCTCGAGCGGATCGACGTGAGTCGCCTATCCGCTCACGATCGGATCACATACCTCCGACAGGTGAGCTCCTGCGCGGCCTGGTTCGAGGCCTTCCAGACCATCGCGACCGCTGCTGTCGCCGGCCCCACGACCGGCTGGCCCGAGGAGGAGATCGAGACGCGCGTCCACGAAGCCATCCATGAACCCCCGACCAGCACACTCCCCGAGGCGGAGCGCCTGGGGCTCGCCGCGCGCGTACGCGATGAGGAGTGGCAGGCACGCGAGCGCGCGATCGCCCTGGAGGTGAGCATGGCCACCCGCGTCTCGCCGAGGACGGCGGGACGTCGCGTCGACTCCGCGCGCTTCCTCGTCGATGGGATTCCGCGTGCCCTATGCGAAGCCTGGTCGGGGCACTGGGGCTACGGCCATCTGCGGGTCGCGGAGAAGGAGCTGATCGACGTTCCCGCTCCCCTGCGCGAGCAGGTGCTCGACGATGTCGTCCCCTACGCCGCCACGGATCACCCCCGCCGGCTCACGGATCGCCTGCGCAAGTCACTGGCCAAGCGCGATGCCGCCGGCATGGCGTCGCGCACTCGCGAGCGCGGCGAGCAGCGCGAAGTGGCGATGTGGCCCCTCAAGGATGGTCAGGCCCGGCTCGCGATCACCGGTCCCTACGCGTCCATCACCGAGACGATGCGCCAACTGACCGCACTCGGCCACGCCCATCGCGCCGCCACGCGCGCCGCTGACCCGGACACGCCCTACTCACTGGACGCCGCGCGCTTCGATGCGCTCGCCATCGCGGTGAGCCGTCTGCACGCTCAGATGGAGGACAAGGCAGGCGCCGCCGTCCCCAGCATCCCGGCGAGTCATGCGGGCAACCTTGCCGACGCTGTCCACAGCCTCGGTCGATCTCACGCTGGCAACCTTGCCGAGCCATCCGATTCGGCGCCGTCCGATGCGGCGCCGTCCGAAGCGGCGCCGTCCGAAGTGGCGCCGCTCACGGCGACTTCGGATCCCGGCGTACCCCCATCGACCGATCCGTGGGTCCTCTCACCGGCCGGTACGCCGGGCAGCAAGCCGCGCACGCACGCGGCCGTGATCATCGATGCGGCAACCGCCCTGCATCTCGCCGAGGAGCCGGGCTACGTCCCCGGATACGGATGGGTCCCC
>CAYYZU010000118.1:1905-6251 GCA_964476205.1 uncultured Actinomyces sp.
GCGCGAGATCCTGGCCGACTCCGACGCGTGGCGGCGCTGGCTGCTCGACGACTCCACGCGCAGCATCATCGACGCCGGGGCCGTGCGCTACCGCCCAAGCCAGGCCCTGCGAGACCTCGTCGCGGGGCGCGACGTGACCTGCACCGCCGACACCTGCAACCGACCCGCGAGCCAGACGCAGGTCGATCACGCCATCGACTTCGACGGGCGCAACACCACGCCCGACAACCTGCACCTCGTCTGCGGCCCCGACCACCTGGCCGTAACGGCTGGTCACTTCATCATCGACTCGGATCACGACGGGCGGCCCCTTTGGGTGTCGGCGACCACCGGCCATGCCTATCCCTCGCACGTCGACCCCCTCCACGAGCGCGCGGAGATCCCTGCCGGGCGTGCGCACGAGACGCCCTCGGCGGTGCCGGACGACTGACGATCCGCGCGGGAGGCGCTTCCCGTGGGCCTTTGGCAGACTGAACGTATGGGCCTGTTCAATCGCCGCAAGCGCCACGCCGCCTGGGACCGCGGCAGCACGCGCGAGGACATCAAGCACCTGGACGAGTTCGTCCGCACGCGCACCGGTGTGGAGGCCTACCTCGAGCCCGTGACGATGGCCACGGAGACCACCCTCGTCCTCGTGGCACACGACGGTGAGTGGACCCGGCGCCGCATCGAGTCTCCCGACGAGGCCGTGGATCTCACGAAGAAGTGGGGGATCCCGCTCTACGACACGCAGAAGGTCGGCTATCCGCCCCGGATGCGCGAGTGGACGGAGCGCAACAAGCGCGAGCGCGGCACCCTCTGATCCAGGCACCCTCTGATCCGGGCACACTCTGGCACGCGCGCACGCTGCCTCGCACCACCCTCTGGCCGACGCGCACGCGAGGCTACGGGGTCGCGCTACTCCTGCAGCAGGCCGCCCAGGCGCGCGAGGAGCAGCGCTTCCGCGAGGACCATGCGCTCGAGCTCGGCGAGATCGACCGACTCATTGGGTGCGTGGATGTGCGCGCCGGGGTCCTCGGCGCCGATGAGCAGGATCTCCGCCTGCGGTGCGATATCCGCAAGCGCCGCGAGCAGCGGGATGCTGCCGCCCTCGCCCGCCTCGGCGGACCGCTTGGCGAACGCTGTCTCCATCGCCCATCGAGCCGCGTCGTAGACCGGGCCGTCCGTCGCGATCGCGCAACCGCGGCCTTGCTCGCCCGGGGTGACGGTGACATCGACGCCCCAGGGAGCCGCAGACCGCAGGTGCTCGCAGAGGGCGTCCATCGACTCCTGCGTATCCGCGTTCGGCGGCAGGCGCAGCGACACCTTCGCCCGCGCGTGGGGAATCACGGCATTGATCGCTCCCTCGACGGGCGGCGCATCGAGCCCGATGACGTTGACCGCCGGCCGCGTGACGAGACGGTCCGTGAGCGGCCCCGTGCCGAGCAGCGGCTGGTCGGGCCGCATGCCGAGCTCCGCGCGGAACTCATCCTCGTCCGCCTGCGCTCCCGTCCATGGATAACCCGGCACGATGGTCGTATCGCCGTTCCCGTCGCGCAGGGTGTCGAGGATCCTGATGAGCGCGAGCAGGGCGTCCGGTGCCGGGCCGCCGTACATCCCCGAGTGCGCCGGCCGCGGGAGGGTGCGCACCTCCACGGTCGCATCGACGACTCCACGCAGCGCGGTGACGAAGGTGGGCTCACCGATCGCGCGATTGCCGACGTCAGCGATGACGATGGCGTCCGCCTGGCCGACCTCGGGGTGCTCGAGCACGTACTCCGGAAGAGGCCCTCCGCACTCCTCCTCGCCCTCGATGAGCGCGACTACCTGGACCGGGACATGGCCGAGCACCCGCTGCAGGGCTCGCACCGCGCCGAGGTGCATGGCGATGCCGCTCTTGTCATCGGCGGCGCCCCGGCCGTAGAGCCGGCCGTCCCGCACTGTCGGCTCGAAGGGTGGCGTCGTCCATAGCGACAGATCCCCCGCCGGCTGTACGTCGTAGTGCGCATAGAGCAGCACCCGCATCGCGCCTTCTCCGATGCGTCCCACCACCGCCGGCTCACCGCCGTCGATGGGCAGGAGCTCGGCCTGCATGCCCGCCTCGGCGAAGAGTCGCCGCGTCTCCTCCGCTGCCTCGCGCACGGGCTCGCGCGGGAATCCTGTGAAGGCACAGGAGGGGATGCGGACGAGGTGCTCGAGGTCAGCCTGCAATTGGGGCATGAGGTCTCGGACGGCCTCGCGCAGGGATTCGACGGTGCAGGTGCTCATGGCACGAGACTAGGGGTCGCGAGGCGAGCGAAGCGCCCCCTCTACTTCTTCTTCGCGGCCTTGGCAGCCTTCGCCGCCGCCTTGCGCTCGCGGGCCTGCTGGTCCAGCACCTCCGCTTCCTCGAGGGTCGGTGCCGATCCCCCGAGGCGGGCCGGGATCCACCACGGCGATCCCTCATACGGGTAGCGCGCCACGGTCTGGTCGAGCAGGTCGCGCATACGTGTGTGCAGCTCGACGGTGAGGGCATCGGCATCCTCACCGCGCTTGGGGTACATCGGCTCGCCCACGGTGATGGCGACAACCGTGCCCCGCGACAGATCCCTATGCCCGTACGACAGGATGCGCGCGCCGCCGAGGATGCACATGGGGATGAGCGGCACATTGGCGGCCATCGCGATGCGCACCGCACCGGTCTTGATGTCCTTCACGTCCATCGCCCGGCTCATCGTGGCCTCCGGGAAGATCCCGACGAGCTCGCCGGCCTTGAGGTAGGTGACGGCGTCGCGGAAGGACTGGCTGCCCTGCTCGCGATCCACCGGGATGTGGTGCATCCCGCGCATGAGCGGACCACCGAGCCAGTGCGAGAAGACCGCATCCTTGGCCATGTAGCGCACGAGTCGCTTCTTGCGCAGGTACGCCGGCATACCCCCGAGCGCGAAGTCGAGGAAGCTCGTGTGGTTCATGGCCAGCAGCGCGCCGCCCTCGAGCGGGATGTGCTCCTCCCGGACGATGTCGAAGCGCACGCCCAGGCCGCCGAAGACCCCCTTGGCCACGCCGATGATGGGTCGGTACGTCGGATCCCGGCGGAAGGGTGCGGTAGCCACGCACACGACGGTATCTGCTGGCAGGCTGTCCCCGTGAGCGATCCCTCCCACGCGCACGGCCAATCCGCGGGCTCGGCGGGCGGCGGCGCTGACCAGCCCACGGCGGATCAGCGCGTCAAGGCGGAGCAGCTCGAGGACTTCATCCTCGCGCTCGGCCGTGCTCAACTCGCAGCGGGATACCCGGTCGATGACGTGACGTCGACCCTCAACGCCGTGGCCCGGGCCTACGACCGCACGGACTTCGGGATCTTCGTGCTGCCCAACGCCGTCATGGTCGACGACCCCGTGATGGGGCGCGCCCGCGTGATCCCCGAGGGCAACGAGTCGCTGCGTCTCGATCAGGCCGCCGACGTGCACGACATCGCGACGCAGGCGCGTCACGGGACGCTCAACCTCGCGGAGGGGACAAAGGAGCTCGACGCCCTCCCCGCCAAGCCGCCGCGATTCCCTCCGTGGCTGTCGATCATCGGGTACGCATTCGCCTCGGCTGGCTTCGCCCTTGTGTTCCGCGTGAGTCCCTGGGGTATTGCGATGGCCGCCGGATGCGGGCTCTTCGTGGGCCTCCTCCTCGCCTACACGCGCAGCCGCCCCAACCTCGCGCCTCTGGTGCCACCGGTAGCGGCGACGCTGTGCTCCTTCGCCGTCTTCTCGGTCGCCTCGGCCATCGACCAGGACGTCCAACCGCTGCGTGTCGTGGCGGCACCCTTGATCGCCCTGATTCCCGGTGCCGCCCTCACGCGTGCGACACAGGAATTGGCAAGCGGACACGTCATCTCCGGGGCGTCACGACTCGTGGCGTCGATCGTGCAGATCCTCATCCTCACGTTCGGCGTCCTCGTCGGGAGCCTCCTCGCGCGCGTCTCCCCGGACAACTTCGCGGACCTGACCGATCAGCGACTCCCACTCTGGGTCGCCTGGATCGGCGCCATGATCTACGCGATCGGCCAGGCGGTGGCGTTCAACGAGCCTCGCGGCGCCATCGTCCCGGTCGTGCTGCTGCTCCTCCTGGCCTTCAGCATCCAGCAGGTCGTGTCCTGGTTGCTCGATCCGGTCCTCGCGGCGGGGATCGCTGCCGCGGTGGCGCTCTTCATCGCGATCGTCATCCAGGACCGTGGGCGACGGCAGATGCCCGCCTTCGTGCTGTTCTCCCCCGTGTTCTGGCTCCTCGTGCCCGGGTCCCTGGGCCTTGTGGCGATCACCGAGGCCGTGACCGGCACACCGAATGACTCCCTGCCGAAGTCCGAGGACGACATCGGGACAGCAGCGCTCGGTTCA
>CAYYZU010000119.1:0-6170 GCA_964476205.1 uncultured Actinomyces sp.
GAGATAGAGGTTGGCGAGCGTCTGCGCCTCGATGCCCTGGGCGGCATCGACCAGGAGGACGGCGCCCTCGCAGGCGGCGAGGCTGCGGGAGACCTCGTAGGTGAAGTCCACGTGTCCGGGGGTGTCGATGAGGTTGAGGACGTAGTCGTGGCCGTCCTGGGCGCGGTAGGGCAGCCGGACAGCCTGGGACTTGATGGTGATGCCACGCTCGCGCTCGATGTCCATGCGGTCGAGGTACTGAGCCCTCATCTGGCGGTCGTCGACCACCCCGGTGATCTGCAGCATCCGGTCGGCCAGGGTCGACTTGCCGTGGTCGATGTGGGCGATGATGCAGAAATTGCGGATCACCGCCGGATCGGTCCGGCCGGGCTGGGGGGCGGGCATCCCAGCATCCTTCCACGGGCGGCCCCGCAGTGCTGAGGGGCAGCATGAGGGGCGATTTGGGTCCCGGAGCGGCCCCGGGTACCCTTGGGGGTCGGTCAGCCGAAGGAGGCGGACCGGAATGATCCGAGAGGCAGAGGCTTACCCGTGGCGAACATCAAGTCGCAGATCAAGCGCAACCGCACCAATGAGAAGGCGCGCCTGCGCAACAAGTCCGTGAAGTCCTCTCTCAAGACTCACATCCGCAAGTTCCGCGATGCCGCCGACTCCGGTGATGCCGCCAAGGCCCAGGAGCTCGCCCGCGAGGCCTGCCGCCAGTTGGACAAGGCCGTGAGCAAGGGCGTCATCCACGCCAACCAGGCCGCCAACCGCAAGTCCTCGATCGCCAAGCGCGCCGCGACCGTCTGACCCACGTCTTCGTAGGAAGGCCCGATCCCCTTGGGGGTCGGGCCTTCCTCGTTCCCACGCGAGCGCCTGTTTCTGCCAGTTGCACGACGCAATCCAGCTCGCAGGGTCGTGCAACTGGCACAAACAGGCAGGCTAGGAGTCGGTACGGGATGCGGTGCGCACGACGTAGGACTCCATGTCGTGGAGCTTCTGATCGACGTCCCGGGACTCCCCTTCGCGCAGGCCGCCCTTGACGGCAACGTCGAGGTCGGCAAGGCCCACAACGGCCAGCGCGAGCCGGTCGGCGCGCCAGCGCTTCGCCCGATTGCGGGCATTGCGCAGCTGCCAGTCGAATCGGATGCCTGTCTCCTGCATGGCCTCGGTATCGCTCATCGTGGGCGGCAGGCCCTGGACCCGCACGAGCGACCGCAGTCCCGTGCCGAGCATCGCCGTCACCGCGGGTCCCACCCCCGCGCGCCCCGAGGACTCGGCCATCCAGCGCAGGTCGCGCAGGGCATCGACGGGCCGGCGGTCCCACACCGAGTCCGAGACGCGGTAGCCCTGGACGTCCGCGACGCCGACGAAGTAGCGCGCCACCGCTTCCTCGTCAATCGGTCCGCTCTCCACGTCGCTGCAGAGCTGCGCGATGGCCCCGAGCAGCAGGGCGACGTCGTGACCGATGGCCTCGTAGAGCGCGTGGATCGCACCGGGGGTGGCCTTGCGCCCACGCCGACGCACATCGGCCGCGAGGAAGTCCTCGGTCTGGCGACCCTTCTTGAGGGCCGCGCACGAGACCTCCTGGGCACCCGCTCCGCGCAAGGCCGTGAGGTACTTCTTGCCCTTGACGCCCCCGGGGTGGACCACAACGAGAGAGACGCCCGGCGGCGGTTCGGCGATGGCGGAGTCGATGATGCGCCAGAGGGCGTCATCGATCTGGTCCGCGTCGCTCACGATGACGAGTGCGGGCTCGTCGAAGAGCGTGGGCCCGAGTGCCTCGGCCAGCGCCGGTACCGCAGCCTCATCGGCGGCTGACACGGTGCGGCGATCCGGGTCGGCCCCGTCACGCTCACGAGCCTCGCGGCGGGCTTCGTCCAGCGCCTGCCTCACGAGGACCTCTTCGGATCCCGTGATCAAGGTGATGGGCAGGGTCACGTGGGCCAGCATGCCACGCAGTCCTCACCCGGCCGTCGTACGTCGGGTCACCACGCCGAGACCAGGCGCGGACTCATCACCGGCCCCGGTGATCGCCACATCCCCGGCCAGATCCGTACGCGCCACGAGGGCACCGGCGTACTCCCACGCGCGCAGGGTCTCGGGAGCGGGATGGCCGTAGCGATTGCCCTCGCCCACGCTGATGAGAGCAACGCGCCCGGCGGTCCACGCGGCCAGCGCCGGGTCCTGGAAGCGGCTGCCGTGGTGGGGCACCTTCACGACGTCGACTCCGGGCCCCGCGAGCGAGGTGCGCAGCGCCACCTGCGCGGCAACCTCGACATCTCCGAGCAGCAGCATGCGTACGCCGCGCACCTCGGCGAGCACGACCACGCTGGCATTGTTGGGTGCCGACTCCGGACCGCGGATGATGCGCTGCGGCCACAGCACCGTGAGCGCGATCCCGTCGACCCGCAGTGTCTGGCCGGTCCGTGCTGCCGACATCGGGATTCCGTCGAGCCAGCCCTGCACCTTGACGGCCTGCTCGACCGGCTCACTGAGAGGTGAGACGAGCGCGGCGGAGACGAGCCGCCCCTCGAGCACGCCAGGCACGCCGTCGACGTGATCGGCGTGATGATGCGTGAGAATGAGTAGGTCTACCCGATCGATGCCGGCGTCATCCAAGCAGCGATCGATCGCGAGCGGATCTGGGCCGGCATCGATCACGACCGCGCTGCCGGTGTCACCACGGAGCACGAGTGCATCGCCCTGGCCGACGTCGCAGGCCAGGGCGAGCCAGTCCGGTGGCGGCCAGCCCGCACGCTCGGGGAGCCGGAGCGCGAACACGGCCACGGCGGCGAGCACCACCGCTCCGAGCACCAGGGTGCGCGGACGGCCATTGCGCTCATGGCGACCGCGATGACGGCGAATCACATAGACCAGGGCGGCAGCGACGACCGCGGCGAGGAGCGCTCCGGGCAGGCCTCCGGGCCACGGCAGCGTCGCGGCTGGCCATGACGCGGTCGTCTGCGCCACCCACGCGATCCATGCGGCGAAGGGCTCCGCGCAGCGGGCGAGGATGGCGGCGATCGGCGGCGCGAAGGTCCCGGTCACGGCTGCGAGCAGGCCGAGGACGGTGACGGGCGCGACCGCCGGCGCAGCAAGGAGATTGGCGGGCACCGAGACAAGGCTCAGGCCGTCGCCGAAGGCCGCGATGAGCGGAAGCGTGGCGACCTGCGCGCCGATAGTGAGGGCGAGGGCCCCTACGACAGCCGCGCGCACCCGACCGCCGTGTCCCCATCTCGACACCATCGGCCCGGCGAGCAGGATGAGCCCTCCCGTGGCGGCCACGGAGAGCGCGAACCCCCACGATGACGCCATCGGCGGGGAGGTGACGATGAGGACGACCACGGCGAAGGCCAGGGCATGCACGCCCGCCCTGCGGGTGCCGGTGATGACGGCGAGCAGAGCGACGATGGCCATCACCGATGCACGGAGCACGCTCGGCTGCGGGCCGACGATGACGACGAAGGCACCGAGGGCCGCGCCCGCAGCAGCGACGCGGGCGATGAGCCCGAGTCCGGCCAGCGTGGCAAGGAACAGGACGACGCCCACCACGATGGAGGTGTTGCCACCGGAGACGGCTGTCAGATGCGATAAGCCCGCAATGCGCATCTGGTCCGCGAGCCCGGGCGGCTGCGCAGTCTCATCACCGACGGCCAGGCCTTCGACGAGCGCGGCCGCATCCGGCGGCGCCCCCTCGAGCGAGGTCCGCAGCGCACCGCGCACCGAGTTGGCCAGGCCACCGAGCAGGCCTGGCGAGGTGATCACGGTGACGCGATCGGCGTCGATGAGCGCAGCGAGACCGCGGAGGGGGTCGCCCTCGCGCAGGCCGCCCGTCACGCTCACCCGGGCACCAATGGGAGGGGCATCCGCGGGCGGCATCCGGATCATCACCGGCGCGCCCAGCGCCCACGTGCCGGCGGCGGTACTCACGGTCTCCGTGTGGGCTCGCACATCGAGGGTGGGCTCACCGAAGCTCGTACGCATCCGCATGTCCCCGATGACGGTCGCCTCGATCGTCACGCGCGCACCGACCGCCTGAAGCGGCTCCGCTGTGACGGTCGCGGCGTACGACGCAGACGACAGCAGGGTTGCTCCGATGATGGCGAAGAGTGCAGCGGCGGCGTAGTGCAGTCGGGCCAGAGCCCACGCGAGCGCGAGAGCGCTCACGAGCGCGAGTCCGACCTCCACGCGGATGATCAACCCGGGATCGGCTCCCTGAGCGAGGACCAGGTTGGCGATGAGCGCGAGGATCCAAGCCGCGACGGCACCGGGGATCAGCCCGGTCATCCGACGCGCACCAGCGGGCGGAGCTGGGCCATGAGCGCATCACCGATGCCGCTCACCTCCCCGAGCACCTCGACGTCGGTGAAGCGGCCGTTGTCCTCGCGCCACTGCACGATGCGCTCCGCGAGCACGGGTCCGATGCCCGGGAGCTCCTCGAGCTCCGACGCCGTCGCGGCATTGAGATCCAGGAGCGCACCACCACCCGATGGGCCACCTTCAGGACCGCCGGATGAGCCTGCGTCGGTGCCGCCCGCGGGGATACCGGATGGATCGCCCTTCTCCCCTCTCACCCCCACGGCCACCTGCTCGCCGTCGACGAGGAGCCGCGCGAGGTTGAGAGCGCCGATCGAGGCGCCCGCCTTCACTCCCCCGGCGGCCTCGATTGCGTCGACCACCCGGGAGCCGGCAGGGAGGGTGACCACTCCCGGGCGTGCGATGCGCCCCCGCACATGCACCGTGACCTCGCCGAGTGGGACCGACGACGCAGGTGCGCTCACGGTGGTCACGGGATCGGGCACGGTGACGACGGGTCGCGCGCGGCCCTGCCACCACCAGTAGCCGACCACGAGCAGGAGCGCGCCGAGGAGCATGGCGAGGGCGCGCAGGGCGCGCGGGCTCCAGGTCACCCGGTGACGCTAGAAACGCGGGTGCGCCGCAAACTCCGATCGGTGCCCGTCGGTGGACGACGCGGTGCGGTTGTCCCTGTGGACGCTAGTCGAGGACGGGCGAGACGACGGAGGCGACGATGCCCGGGCCGGTGTGGGCGCCCACGACGGCGCCCAGGGGGCAGATGACGATCCGCGTGTGCGGGAGCGCCTCCTCCAGGGTGGCGGCGAGCGCGTGGGCGCGCTCCGCAGCATCCAGGTGCTGTACGGCGATCTCCACGGTGCGCCCCAGGGTCGCGGCGAGGGTGAGCTCGGTGAGCCGGGCGAGGGCCTTCGACGTCGTGCGCACGCGCTCCAGCGGCATGACCTCACCATCGAGGATCTGCAGGATCGGCTTCACCTGCAGTGCCTGGCCGAAGGCGGCGCGTGCCGCACCGATGCGCCCACCGCGGCGCAGGTACTCGAGCGTGTCGACGTAGAAGAGCGAGGTCGATGCGCGGGCACGTCGTTCGACGAGCGTCGCCACTTCATCTGCCGACGCCCCCTCGCTTGCGCGCCGCGCTCCGGCGAGGACGGCGAAGCCCAGGCCCATGCCCACCGTGCGGCTGTCGACGAGGTGCACGGGGACGTCGATCTCCTTGGCCGCGAGCTCGGCAGACTCATAGGTCGCCGACATGCGCGAAGAAAGGGTGGCGCACACGATCGCCTCCGCGCCGTGCTGCGCCGCATCCTGGAAGGCGCGACGGAATCTCTCGGGCGAGGGCCTGCTCGTGGTCACGGGCTGCCACGCGCGCAGCGCATCGGCCACGCGCGCGGGGCTGGCCTCGTCGGCGGTCTCGTCGTAGGGACGCCCGCCGATGACGACCTGCACGGGCACGACCTCGATGCCGGAGCCCTCGAGGAGCTCGGCAGGCAGGTACGCCGTGGAATCGGTGACGACGGCGACCGTAGGCATCTGTCCAGGCTAGCCGTGAGCCATATGCGACCGCTACCGCCGCCTTTTTGGCCGCGGGGGCGTCAAGGGCGGTCGCACATCGCCCGCAGCGCGCGCTCCTGGGCAGCGGGGACGACCTGATGGATGCTGATCGAATCGGCACCGACCCAACTCGCCGCCTCTCGCAGGGCGCGAGCGGTGCCCTCGAGCGCACCCGCCACCGGGGCACCGGTGCGCGTCGTCTCAAGTGTCACCCGCTTGGCGATCAGCGCACCCTTCTCCCGGGCCGGGTCGACGCGGGCGACGAGGCGACCGCTGTGGAGCACCGGCATCGCGAAGTAGCCGTGCACGCGCTTGGCCGCGGG
>CAYYZU010000120.1:0-6159 GCA_964476205.1 uncultured Actinomyces sp.
CCTGCCGCAGGAGTGGCGGGGGCCGGGGTCTCCGCGAGCGCCGGGGCCTGCACGAGGCCAGCGGCCAGGGCTGCGGCCACGACAGCGATCGCGAGGCGGGCGGGTCGCACGGGTCCTCCTGGGCATAGAGCGGCTTGTGCCGTCACAGCATTATGGGGGAACCCCGGGGCGGAAGTCGCCTCGAGAGGAGGAGGACCGGAGTCGGCGCGTCGCATCTGTGAGCGCCATCACAGGCCCGGCCCCGCCTCGTCCCGTGAATCGGGACAGGCCGGAGGGCTTCCGACGTCAGACCCCGTCCTCCTAGGCCCCCTGTCGATCAAGCCCCTTGGTCGCGCAGCATCCGGCGGAGGATCTTGCCCGAGGGCGACTTGGGGATCGCGTCGGTGAAGACGACGTCGTGGATCACCTTGTACGTCGCCACGTGCTGACGGGTGAAGTCCGTGATGTCGGTCGCGGCAAGCTCCTGACCTGGCTTGAGCACCACGAAGGCTCGGGGCAACTCCCCCGCCTCGTCATCGGGTACGCCGATGACGGCCGCGTCAGCGACCGCGGGATGGGTGAGGAGGAGCGCCTCGAGCTCCGCCGGAGCCACCTGGAAGCCCTTCACCTTGATGAGTTCCTTGACCCGGTCGACGACGGTGAGGTGCCCGTCGGCGTCGATGAATCCGACATCACCGGTGTGCAGCCAGCCATCGGGATCGATCGTCGATGCCGTTGCCTCGGGGTTGTTCAGGTAGCCCTTCATCACCATGGGACCGCGCACCCAGAGCTCGCCCTCGCCGCCCACCGGCTGGTCCTCTCCGGTGATCGGATCGACGATGCGGCACTCGGCGTTGGGCACGGTGACACCCGACGTGCCCGCCTTGAACTCACCCATGGGCGTCAGGTGCGACACCGGGCTCATCTCGGTCATGCCGTATCCCTGCACGACCTCGCAGGCGATGCGATCGCCCGCCTCGAGCGCGAGTTCCGCACTCAGCGGTGCCGCGCCCGAGAAGACCTGCTTGAGCGAGGAGAGGTCGTAGTTGTCGACGAGAGGGTGCTTGGCGAGGGCGAGAATGATCGGGGGAACGGCGAAGAAGCGCGTGACGCGCTTCTCCTGGATGATCCCGAGCGCCTGCTCGAGGTCGAACCGCGGCAGCGTGACGATGGTGATGCCCTGGGCCAGGAGGCCGTTCATGAGGACCTGCATGCCGTAGATGTGGAAGAACGGAAGCACCGCCAGGGCTACCTCGTCGTCTTCGACCGCGAGCCCCGACTCGATCTGCACCAGGTTGGCCACGAGATTGCGATGCGTAAGCATCACGCCCTTGGGGAAGCCCGTCGTACCCGATGAGTAGGGAAGCACGACTACGTGCTCGCGGGTATCCACCGGCACCTGCGCCATCGGCTCGCCCAGGAGAGCCGTCACCGGGAGCGTGCCCTCGGGTGCCTCTCCGATGACGACGATGTCCTCGACCGCTGTCCCCTCGGACGCTTCCTTGGCGACGTCGACAAACATCGCGATCGTGATGAGCAGCACCGCGCCGGAATCACGCAACTGGAAGCGGACTTCCTCGGGCGTGTACGTCGGATTGATCGTGCTCACCGCGACACCCGCGACGGCTGCGCCATGGAAGGCGACGGCGTACTCGGGGATATTGGGTGCCATGAGCGCGATGGTGTCGCCGGGACCAAGCCCGCGCGCAGCCAGACCGCCAGCGAAGCTGCCGATCATCATCGCGAGCTGCGAGTAGGTGTAGCTGCGGCCGGTGGGTCCGTCGACCAGCGCGAGCCGGTCGGGCACGCGATCGGCCCATCGCAGGACGTGCTCGGTGACGGTGACGTCAGGGATCTCGACGTCGGCGAAAGGGCTGCGGTGGATGATCATGTGGACTCCCGTCCTAGAGATGGATACCCCGGGTAAGGGCCCCGTCGACGACGAGGTTGGTGCCGGTCGTGAAGCTGGAGATGGGGCAGGCGAGGAAGACGACGGCGGCCGCCATCTCCTCGGGAGTGCCCATCCGCCCAGTGGGATTGAGTCCGAGCGCGGTGGCGAAGAGATCCGGGTTCCCGTGCTTGATCGACTCCCAGACGCCGCCTTCGAAGTAGGTATTGCCGGGCGAGACGGTGTTGGCGCGAATGCCCTTGTCAGCCAGCTGATTGGCAAGGCCCTGGGTGTAGGCAACGAGCGCGGTCTTGATGGTGCCGTATGGGCCGGCAGCGAAGTCGACCTCACGACCACTCACGCTGGAGATCGTCACGATGGAGCCGTGCTGGCTCTTCTCCAGGTAGGGCATCGCCGCCTTGACCAGGCGCACCGTGCCAAGGAGGTCGACGTTGATCGAAGCCTCCCAGTTCTCCTCCGTGTCCGGGATGGCGAGCGCACTCACATTGCTCACGATGATGTCGATGCCGCCGAGTTCGGCGGCCGATGTCGTCACCCAGTCCTCGATGGCCTGGGCATCGCCCACGTCGACGACCGACCCGTGCGCGCGGGCGGCTGCGCCACCGAGAGCCTGGGTCGTCTCCGCCACGGAATCGGCCGTGCGAGCGCAGAAAGCAACATTGACGCCCTCTTCGAGGAATGCCGAGACAACGGCGCGGCCGATGCCCCGCGTGCCGCCGGTGACGAGAGCGTTAAGGCCCTGGGCCTTGAGGTCCATCTGTCAGCTCCTTAGCGAAGGTGGTTGGGCGGTGGGGTCATGCGGTGGGGTGATCAGGTGAGCTCGCGCGCGCGGTCGCGGAGATCGGCGTGGATGCCGCCATACGCCGCTGCCGCGGGCAGGATCGCCTTAGGCGCCTTGACAACGACGCTGTAGTTGGCATCGACGACATTGGCGATGGGAGCGAGCGAGACCTGCGACAGCAGCTGATACGCATCCATGCTGTGCAGTCCGTAGAGCTCCTCGAGCCAGCGCACCATCTCGACGTTGCCGATGCGCCACGAGTCCTCAAGGGGACGGGCCGAGCCGACAGCCATCCAATGACTGTCGCTCTCCATCCGCGGCCACGCGGGGGCACCACCCTTGATCAGGTCGACGATGATCGTGGAGTCCATCGCTCCTTCCACGGCCGTGCCGCAGGACTCGCCCTCGCCCTGGCGGTAGTGGCCATCTCCCAGGGAGAAGAGAGCGCCCTCGACATTGACGCCGAGGTAGACCGTGGTGCCGGCCCGCACTTCGGGCGAGTCCATGTTGCCGCCGAAGCGCTCAGGAACCAGGGAGGTGCGCACCTCATGGGCCGCGGGCGCGACACCAATCGTGCCGAGCATCGGCTCCACCGGAAGGTCGATCGACAGGTCTCCGAATCGCGCATCAAACGTCACGGTGTTGCGTGCGCGATCGAGGTGGTAGATCCACGTGGTGTCCGGCAGCGCCTCCTGCAGCATCGCGGTAGCACCTGTCGACGTGAGGCCGCCGAAGAACGGAATGGCCGCTGACACCCCCCAGTCGCGCGCCGGCGTCAGGTCCACGATGTGGATCGCGAGTGTGTCGCCGGGCTCCGCCCCCTCGACGTAGAAGGGACCCGTCTGCGGGTTGACGTAGCGCAGGTCGACCTTGGCGCTCGACAGGTCATCGACGGACTGGAGCGCGAAATTGAAGGCATCCTCCGACCAGAGTTTCAGCACGCTTCCCGGCTTCACGCGGGCGACGGGGGCAACACCACCGAACGTGTAGGCGTACTGGGACCGCTCGGGGCGGAACTCCACGACGTGGACCATCTGCGGACGCTAGCGCTGGCGGGCCCTGACCGCATCCGATCTCGGCGACTCCGCCTGCCTCAGTCGAGCAACCGAAGGCAGTCGGACCCCAGATCCGACACGGAGGTCCGCCCGAGGAGTTGCATGGTGGAGGTGATCTCTTCGGTCAGGAGGTCCCCCACGCGCTGGACCCCCGCCTCCCCGGCCGCCATGAGGCCGTAGAGATAGGCACGCCCCACCGCAACCGCAGTCGCTCCCTGGCACAGGGCCGCGACCACGTCGGATCCCGACATGACGCCGCCGTCGATGAGCACCTCCACGCGATCGTCGAGTGCTGCGCGCACGCGGGGCAGGATCTCGAAGGGCACGGGTGCGCGCTCGAGTTGACGGCCGCCGTGCGTGGAGAGGATCACGCCATCGGCGCCGTGCTCGGCGACCAGTACGGCGTCATCCACCGTCTGGATGCCCTTGACGACCAGTCGTCCCGGCCACACCGAACGCAGCCAGTCCAGGTCGGCGACCGTGATGGACGGATCGAAGACGCGCGCGATGAGGTCGGCGACCGTGCCCTCGGTGCTCGTGAGCGTGGCGAAGGACAAGGGTTCCGACGTGAGCAGGTTCATCCACCAGCGCGGGTGCACCGCCATGTCCGCGATCGTCCGTGGCGTGAGCTGCGGGGGGATCGTCAGGCCATTGCGCACATCACGGTGGCGACGCCCCGCCACGGGGGTGTCAACCGTGAGGATGATCGTGTCGTAGCCCGCGTCGCGCGCACGATCGACGAGTTCCACGCCGTAGCCACGATCGGTCATGAGATAGAGCTGGAACCACCGACGCGCACCCGGCACCGCAGCCGCGAGTTCCTCGATCGATGTCGTTCCCAGGGTCGAGAGGCCGTAGGGAATCCCCATGCGCTCGGCGACCCGCGCCACGGCGGGCTCGCCCGCGGCATGCATCATCCGCGTGAAGCCGGTGGGCGCGAAGACGAGCGGGAGTCTTGCGCGCTCCCCCAGGATCGTCGTCGACGTATCGACCGTGCGGACGTCACGCAGCACGCGCGGCTGGAACTCCACGTGCGCGAAGGCCTGCCGGGCTCGGCGAAGGCTGGCCTCGTCCTGTCCGGCAGCGCCATCGGTGTAGTCGAAGACGGCGCGGGGCACCCGGCGCCTGGCCATCGCCCGCACGTCAGCGACGCTCGCGCATCGTTCGAGCAGCACCTGCGTGCGATCGAGACGCGGGCGCAGGTCGCCCACGAGCGGTTGTACGTCGCTCCAGCGCGGAAGTCGTCGGCTCACGATGCGGAGCCCCCGATGCCCTCGTCGTAGGCGCGACGCATGTGCGCGAATTCGACGACCTGTCGACCTACGAGATGCAGTTGCTCGACGGACGCCGGCACGGACGCGGGATCGTCAAGGCGAACCTCCGAGGAATTGACGACAGCGCCAAAAGGCGTGGGCCAGCCCCGAAGCGCGTGCACGACCTGACGGAGTTGGTGCAGGGTCCCCACGGCGGCCTGCCAGCCATGCGCCACCGCGATGCACCCCACGGCTCGCCCATCGAGATAGGAGCCCCGAGGCTCGACCCTGAGGTCCTCGAAGTAGTCGAGAGCGTTCTTCACCAGTCCGCTGAGTCCACCGTGGTAGCCCGGGCTCACGATGATGAGGCCGTCCGCTTCGCGTGCGAGGTCGAGCAGGCGTGTGGCCTCAGGCACTCGCTCGGTCGCGTCCGGGTCGTAGATAGGCAACATGAGGTCGCGCCCCCCGAGCAGAAGCACCTCGGCACCTGCCTCGCGCGCACCTTCCGCGGCGATGCGCAGTGCGGCCTCCGACGTGGACTGCCCGCGTGTGCTTCCACCCATCGCCAGGATCACGGGCGAGTGCCGGTCACGATGATCCTGGGAATTCCCTGGGGTGGCCTCGCGCATGGTGGGACGCTAGCCGAGCCGACTTAGGCTCGCCTCATGAGGAGACCTGCCGCCTTCGCGCTCGTCGCGATCGCGGCAGCCCTCGCGCTCTCAGCGTGCGGAAGCAACGGCGGCTCGGATCCCACGCCCGAGCCCACGCTCGACGGTGGGCAGGCCGTGTGCGATGAGCCCACGATCCGCTCTGCCGTCCAGGCCGACTTCGAGGCCAACTACCCCGGGTCGACGTTCGTGGCGCTGGAGGACTTCCGCTGCGAGGGCGGCTGGGCGATGGCCAACGCCGAGTTCGAGGCGTCCGGTTCGACGTTCCCCACCGTCGTGTTCCTGCGTGCGGAGGGCCAGTTCTGGGTGCCCACGACGATCGAGGAGATCTGCGCCAATCCCCAGGCGGAGTCGGGCGTCCCCGCCGACATGTACGTCGCCGCCTGCGGCGTGGAGTAGGCGCCCACTCCCGGCAGAGTCAGGATGAGGATCTACTCCTCGGGAGGCGCCGGGCTCGGGGCCCGCACGCGCACCGCCCACGCCACGCAGGCGACCACGACGAGTGCCGCGACCA
>CAYYZU010000121.1:0-6145 GCA_964476205.1 uncultured Actinomyces sp.
CCTCGGCGGTGACTGAGTACATCACCGTGTCGCGCACCGTGCCGTCCTGCCTGCGTTGATACCGGCGCAGCACACCCTCGTACGTCGCACCCAGCTTGGTGATGGCCGCCTGCGAGCGCCGGTTGCGGATATCGGTCTTGAGCTGGACGCGGACGAAGCCGTGGTCGAAGGCCCAGGACATGAGGAGCAGCTTGCACTCGGGATTGACGTTCGTAGCCCACACGGAGGGTGAGTACGCCGTGCTGCCGATCTCCAGCCGCGCGTCCGCCAGGCTCACATCAAGGTAAGAGGTGGTGCCGACCATGCGGCCCCCTTGGCGGACGACCCACGGCCACCTTCCGGCCTGGGGTGCCTGGGCGAGCGTCGCGGCGTACTCCTCAGGATTGCTTGGTCGTCCCGCCACGTGATCCCAGCAGGCATCATGGTCGAGCGCAGCGAATAGCTCGGGTGCGTCGTCGGACACGAACTGCGTGAGCGTGACCTGGGGGCCCGCGAGCTCGTGGGGTGGCGGCCATTCGGCCTGCGGCCACACGACATCGTCCGGACGCGGGTCAGCGGGAGCCGTCACGCGCTTAGTGTGGCACTTCGCCGATGGCCGTCTGCCTACGATGGCGCCGTGGACACCAGTGGCCTGACCGAGATCGGCTTCGGCGAGATCGTCATCTGGTCGTTGATCATCGCGATCGCCGCTCTCGTCGCCTACTGGGTCTACCGCTCGATGGATCACCCGCTCCTGGCTCTGACGGACACCCCCGAGGGCCCGCGTCCCACCCGACGAGCCCTGATCACCTACATCCTCGTCACGCCGCTCCTCGTCACCGCCTGGTGGATCTTCTTCACCGCGGTGCTCATCTTCAATGAGAACGCACTCAATCCCGCCCAGGTCGTGATCTTCCCCATCGCACTCGTGATCGCCATTCGCACGCTGGCGTTCGTCGCCCCGCATGCGGCTCACGAGCTGGCGAAGGTCATCCCTATCGCCCTGGTGGCCTTCGTCATCCTCGACGGAAACATCCGCAACGAGGAGGAGCTCGTCGAGCTCGGCGACAAGATGGAGGCCATCGAGATCACCGGGCCGGCGCTGCTGCTGCTCTTCGCCTACGACTACCTGCTCACGGCGATCTGGTACTGGGGCTGGATCCGCTGGGGGCAGCCGCGCTGGGCTGCTCGCAAGGCGCGCACCGCGTCCTAGGCGAGTGGGGCGCGCGAGATCGGTTTTTGCCAGTTATGCGGACTTTGCAGTGTCAGGAAGTCCCGATAATTGGCAAAAAGTGGGCCGCGTCCTAGGCGAGCATGTCGCGCACGACGATGGTGGCGTCGCGGTCCTGCCCGACGCCGATGGCGCTGATGGGCGCGCCTGAGAGCTCCTCGAGGTAGCGCACATAGGCCTGGGCATTGGCCGGCAGGTCCTCGATCGAGCGCGCACCGGAGATGTCCTCGGTCCATCCGGGGAGTTCCTCGTAGACCGGCTTCGCATGGTGGAAGTCGGTCTGCGTCATCGGCAGCTCGGTGATGCGCTGCCCCTCGATTTCATAGGCCACGCACACGGGAATGCGCTCCATGCCGGTGAGGACGTCGAGCTTGGTGAGGAAGATGTCGGTGAGCCCATTGACGCGCGTGGCATAGCGCGCGATCGGAGCATCGAACCAGCCGCAGCGGCGCGGGCGACCGGTCGTGACACCGACCTCGCCGCCGACGCTGCGCAGGCGCTCGCCCCACTCGTCGAGCAGCTCGGTGGGGAAAGGTCCGGAGCCGACGCGCGTGGTGTAGGCCTTGAGGATGCCGATGACGCGCGTCACTCGCGTCGGACCGATCCCGCTACCGGTGCACGCGCCACCCGCCGTCGGATTCGACGAGGTGACGAAGGGGTAGGTGCCGTGGTCGACGTCGAGGAGCGTGCCCTGGCCGCCCTCGAGCAGCACCGTCTTGCCCGCGTCGAGCGCGTCGTTGAGCACGAGCGCCGTGTCGGCGACGTGCGGGCGCAGCGGCTCGGCGTACTGCAGGAGCTCCTCGGTGATGGCATCGACCTCGAGCTCGCGACGGTTGAAGACCTTGACGAGGACCTGGTTCTTGTTGGCCAGCGCTCCCTCGACCTTCTGGCGCAGGATCGACGGGTCGAAGAGATCCTGCACACGGATGCCGAGGCGGCCGACCTTGTCCATGTACGTCGGCCCGATGCCACGGCCCGTCGTCCCGATCTTCGACTTGCCGAGGAAGCGCTCCGACACCTTGTCCAGCGTGACGTGGTACGGCGTGATGAGGTGCGCGCTCGCACTGATGAGGAGGCGCGACGTGTCGACGCCGCGCGCCTCGAGGCCGGCCATCTCATGCAAGAGCACCGCCGGGTCTACGACGACACCGTTGCCGATGACGGGGACGACACCGGGCGAGAGGATGCCGCTGGGCAGCAGGTGAAGGGCGTACTTCTCGTCGCCGATGACGACGGTGTGACCGGCGTTGTTGCCGCCCTGGTAGCGCACGACGTAGTCGACGCGACCGCCGAGCAGGTCGGTGGCCTTGCCCTTGCCTTCATCGCCCCATTGGGCGCCCAGAAGCACGATGGCAGGCATGGCGGATCACCTCGAGACACGCGGGGACAGGCCCCCTGGACCCATGATGGGCCTGGCCCACGATGGGCCCCGCCGAGATTACCGTTTCGGGCCCGGCGGGGCGGCGGAGCCGCCCCTGTCGGGCTGATCCCCGCGCTCGGCCTCACGACGGCGCAGGTCCTCCTGGTAGGCCGCCCAGGCCTGAGCATCCGGGTCGGCTGCCGTCTCGGCGGCCTTGGCTCGCTCCGCCTCCTCTGCCTCTGCACGGAAGGCCTCGGCGCGTGCGCGGTAGCGGTCGGTGAACCAGCGCGTGAGGTTGCCGTGCGTGCGATAGCGATTCCACACGACGATCGCGAAGAGCCCGATGATCGGCCACTGGAAGGTGTAGGCCCATGAGCGCTGCACGCCCTCCTGCGCTCGGCCGTACTGGTTGATCGTCGCGTAGGTGCAAAACGCCAGGACGATGACGAGCGGGAGATGCAGGGTGAGGATGTCCTTCCAGCGCTGGTTCATCCCACCGGCACCTCCTCAGGCACCACTGCGACGTCCGTCACTGCACGAGCATGACGGCGTACGACGACGAGGAGCGCGATGCACGCGAGGCCAACCGCCGCCGCGAGTGCGACCTGTGCGCTGGTCTCAACCGGATCGGAGAGCGAGGCGAGCCAGAGGGCAGCGGGCCACAGCACTGCCGCGAGCACGATCGCCGGTAGCCCGCGCGGACCGAGGGCGGCGACAGCGAAGGCCCAGCCGACCGCGACGAGCGCGAGGGCCGCGATGACCGCAGCGACCCCGATGCCGAGCAGGCCCGAGGGCACGACGGCGGCCATGACGTAGGTGAGCACGGCGACGGCCACGGCAAAAGGCTCCGGATAGGCCGCGGTGAGACGGCGTAGCCAAGACGGGCGTGCCCCTGCCCAGGCCATGACGACCGGCACGGCCAGGGCGAGCAGAGCGAGAGCACCCGCGGTGATGTGATCGCCGGCGATGGCGCCCGCCGGAGGCGCGGTGCGCGAGAGCGCGACCGAGACACCGAGTGCGATGCCCATGAGCAGCACCTCATAGCCCGCGAAGCGCACGAGTGAGATCCGATCGCCGTCGGGTACGACGTGCCGGCGCTGACGCCAGCCGAAGACGATGAGCGCCGAGAGCAGTGTGGCCTTCGCGAGGATGAGCGTGCCGTACGGAGTCGTGATGAGCGAGGCCACGCCGTCGATCCGCAGCGATGCGTTGAGCAGTCCACTTTCTGCGAGAACGATCACGCACACGAGCGCGAGGGTGCTGAAGCGGCGGATCGCCATCGCAGCGTCGTCAGGGAAGCGCATGACGTGTGAACACACCGCGATCAGCCCTCCCACCCACACGCCCACGGCGAGCAGATGGATGAAGAGCGACACCGAGGCCGAGGTGTGACCCGCGTGCAGGCCGGAGTGGCCCATCAGCCCCGTGAGGCCGGCCGCCGTGGCCGCAAGGCCGAAGACGATCGCCGCGGTCACGCGCCCGAGAATCGCCCAGCTGAGCAGGGCAACGAGCGCGACGAGCGCGATCTGGGCGGTGAGGATCTGACCCAGCTGTGTCTGCGTGAGCAGCGACATGACGATGACCGGGTCGAAGGAGTCCGACAGTGGCCGCCCGAGCAGCTCAGACACGGTGAAGGGCACCTGGGCCACCAGCGCGACGAGCCAGGCGAGCGCGCCAAGCGATGCCAGGCGCACCAGGCGATGGTCGACGCGCGGCAGGAGCAGGCCGCCCACCACGACGAAGCCGAGCACGATCGACGCCGCGACATCGCGCACCCAACGATCCAGTGGCAGCCCCCACAGCGTCTGCCAGGGCACGACAGGCAGGCCCTCCACTGTCGTCTGCGACAGCGCGCCGAGCGTGGCGAGGATGAGCAACAGCACGGGTATGCCGGCCAGCAGTCCGAGGCTCAGTCGAACTCCGGTGGAGAGTCGAGCGCCGGTGGACGGTCGTGCGGAGGTCACTGCGAGGGGCTAGGTGACGCCGATGACGAGGGCGAACCGGACGGGGATGCTGACGGAGACGGCGAAGGGGCGGGTGCGTCGGGGTTGAAGAGGCTGAACTCCCCGAAGTTGGCGGGCGTGGTGTTGGGGCTCGCCTTCAGGAACGTCGTGCACAGCGCGCCCAGCAGGATGCTCGCGCAGACCCACACCATCCAGTAGCCGACGAGTTTCGCCTGGAAGGGATTCTCCGACGACACCAGGCCGGCGCGCGTGCGGTTGGTGATGGCGAGCAAGAGGAAGGCGACGAGCAGGAGGTGGGCGAAGGTCGATGCCGTGAGCAGGAAGACAGCCGACGCATAAGAACCGTTGCCCGGGCCGAAGGGGAAGGTCGTGATCTGCCACCACTGCAGCGCGATGGCGGCGAGCGTGACGAGGAGCGCCACCAGCGCGGCGCCGACGAGACCTCCTCGGTGACCACCGCGGACACTGCGAATGCCGATCCACAAGACGATGGTCGAGACGACGGTGAGCGCGAGGATGGCCCAGAACGGCCAGTCCGCCGCCCAGGGGAGGGGCGACCGGCTCTTCAGCAGGTCGTTGTTGCCGAAGGTCTGCTGGTTGGGGGCCCATCCGTTGTTGACGTTGAGCGACCACAGATAGCAGTAGCTGATGATGAGCGCCAGCGTCCCGGAGAAGTCCGCGACGATGAGGAACGTGAGCCCGAGGCGATTGCGCCGTGCGACGACGGCAACCGGCTCGCCGGTGGTGGGAGACAGGAGAGGTGCGCTCATGACGGGGCACCCACCTTCTCGTCGTACTTCTCCTCGAGCGTCTTGGGCGCGAGTGGATCAGGCACGCCGTAGTCGTAGGGGAGCTTGGTGACCACGGGCAGCACGGGGAAGTTCTCCAGCGGCACCGGAGTCGCGGTCTGCCAATCGAGGGTCTGCGCGTCCCACGGGTTGGACGAAGCGACCTCTCCGCTGCGCCATGAGTGGATGATGGCGGCGAGGAAGATGAGCATGCCGATGCCGATGACGTAGGCGCCGATGGTCGAGATCCAGTTGGAAATGTTGAACATGTTGTCGAACTGGAGCACGCGTCGCGGCTGGCCCTGCAGGCCGGCCACGAACATCGACATGAAGGTGACCTGGAAGCCCACGAACGCGGTCCAGAAACCGATGGAACCCATGCGCTCGTCGAGGAAGCGTCCGGTCATCTTCGGGAAGTAGTAGGCGATGCCGCCCATGGCGCCGAAGAGTCCCGCGCCCATGAGCATGAAGTGGAAGTGCGCGGTCACGAACATGTTTCCGTGGAAGTACTGGTCGGCCGGCACGTCGGAGAGATAGACGCCGGTGACACCGCCGATCATCTTGTTGAAGATGACCGCGAAGACGGCCATCATCGGCAGCCGGCTCCAGAAGGTGCCGCGCCACATGGTCCCGATCACGACGAGGACGAGGAAGCCGACGGGGATGGAAATCATCTCCGTCGACAGCATGAAGGGGTAGTTGGCCTGCGGCGCCCAGCCCGTCATGTACATGTGGTGTGCCCACACAAGGCCACTGAGTCCGACGACGCCGACGATGCCGGCGATCGCCATGTAGTAGCTGAAGAGCGGCTTGCGCATGAAGA
>CAYYZU010000122.1:0-5983 GCA_964476205.1 uncultured Actinomyces sp.
GGCCGCTGGCGCGTCGACATCACCGGCGAGCCCAATCACGCAGGCACCACGCGCATGTCCGATCGCCGCGATCCCATGCTCGGCCTCGCGCGGCTCATCGACGCCGCACATCGTGAGGCGACCGAGCGCGACAGCACCTCGCATGCGGCCCGGGCGACGGTCGGCAAGGTGAGGTGCGTGCCCAATGCCGTCAATGCCATCCCCGCCGAGGTCACCGGCTGGCTTGACGCACGCGCCGAGGACGAGGCGACGCTCGACGCGATGCTCGAGGCCATCGGCCGCGACCTGCTCGACCTCCCCGGCCTGCACGCGACGATCGCGATGGAGTCGCGCACGCCCGCGCAGCACTTCGATCCCACCCTGTCTCGCGTCCTAGCGACCAGCCTCGGGGGCGCACCGCTACTCGCGACGGGCGCCGGTCACGACGCCGGAGTGCTCGCCGAGGTGGGAGTCGCTACCGCCATGCTCTTCGTCCGCAATCCCACGGGCATATCTCACTCGCCCGAGGAGCACGCCGAGGATGCCGACTGCGAGGCCGGCGGCGCAGCCCTCGCCGATGTCCTCGCCGAGCTGCTCACCGCGGATACCCTGCCGCGATGACCACCTGGTGGGCTGCGCGCGCTGTCATCGACGGCGGCGTGCACGACAACGTCGTCCTCGAGGCTGGCGACGGAGTCTTCACACGGGTGGAGCCGAATGCGGAGATGCCCTGGCACGCGCGGATCCTCAACGGGGCGGTGCTGCCGGGTGCGGTGAACGCCCACTCGCATGCCTTCCACCGCGTGCTGCGCAGCCGCACGCATCGCGGACGTGACTCCTTCTGGTCGTGGCGTGACCAGATGTACGCCGCAGCAGCTGTCCTCGACCCCGAGACCTATCGAGCCCTCGCTCGCGCCGTATTCGCCGAGATGATCGAGGCCGGCTACACGGCGGTGGGGGAGTTTCACTACCTGCACCATGCGCCCGGGGGCACGGCGTACGCCGACCCTAATGAGATGTCTCACGCCTTGGCCGCAGCAGCAGAGGATGCGGGGATCCGTCTGGTCTTGCTCGACACCCTCTACCTCGCCGGCGGGCCAGGAGTGGCGCCCGATGCGACCCAGGTGAGGTTCAGCGACGGCAGCGCGGAGGCCTGGGCCGAGCGCACCGCAGCCCTATCAGCGTCGGGCCTCGTCACTCACGGCCTCGCCGTGCACTCGGTGCGCGCTGTGCCGCCGGAGGCCATCGCTGTCGCCGCACAGGTTGCCCGTGATCGCGGCGTTCCCCTGCACGCGCATGTCTCCGAGCAGCCACGCGAGAACGATGAGTCCCTCTCGGCCTACGGCAGGACCCCTGTCGAGGTGCTCCGTGACGCGGGAGCGCTCGGTGCTGACTTCACCGCGGTGCACGCCACGCACCTCACTGACACCGACATCGCTGCGCTGGGCGGAAGTCACGTGTGCGTGTGCGCGACGACGGAGCGTGACCTCGCCGATGGCATCGGACCGATCCCGGCGCTGCGCGAGGCCGGAGCAATGCTGTGCCTGGGCAGTGACAGCCACGCGGTCATCGACCCCTTCGAGGAAGCGCGCGCGCTCGAGCTCGACGAGCGCCTCGGCAGTCGCCGGCGCGGCACCTTCACCGGTGAGGAGTTGCTCGCCGTCATGACCACGGGTGGAGCGTCCGCCCTGGGGCTTCCAGATGCGGGCCTCGCCGTCGGTGCTCCAGCCGACTTCATCGAGGTCGACACCGCCAGCGTGCGCATGGCCGGGCACGATCGGGCCGCGCTGGTCGATGCACTCGCCTATGCCGCCGCCCCCTCGGACGTGCGCACCGTCGTGGTCGCCGGAGTCGAGCGCGTCCGCAGCGGAGCTCATGCATCGATCGACACGGTCGCCGAACTCGATCGCGCGATCCGACGGGTGGTGGGCTCATGAGCGTTGTCGGCTGGACGAACATCGGCGAGCTGTGCACGGCCGATCCCACGACAGGGGAGGGCCCACTCGGGGTGCTCCGTGATGCTGCCGTAGTCGCAGTGGACGGGCGCATCGCGTGGGTTGGCTCTGCCGCGGAGTTCCCCGACGTCGACGTCGCGCACGACATGTCAGGAGCAGCGGTGCTGCCCGGGTTCGTGGATGCTCACATGCACCCGGTCTTCGCCGGTGATCGCGCGGCGGAGTTCGACGCCCGCATGACCGGTACGCCGTACTCCGCCGGGGGCATTCGCACCACCGTTGCTGCGACCCGAGCGGCGAGCGACGAGCAGCTCGCGGCGAATGCCGCACGCCTGGCGGCTGAGGCCCTTCGGCAGGGCACCACCACCCTCGAGGCCAAGTCGGGATACGGGCTCACGGTCCACGACGAGGAGCGATCCCTTGTTGCCGCACGCACCGTGACCGACGAGACGACCTTCCTGGGCGCGCACGTCGTGCCCGCGGAGTTCGCCGATCGCCCTGATGACTACGTCGACCTGGTCTGCGGAGAGATGCTGGACGCCTGCGCACCGCACGCGCGCTGGGCGGATGTCTTCATCGAGCGCGGCGCATTCGACGTCGATCAGGCGCGGCGCATTCTCGAGGCGGCCAAGGCCAAGGGACTGGGCCTGCGCGTGCACGCGAACCAACTCACGCAGGGAGAGGGTGTGCGACTGGCCGTCGAGTTGGGCGCCGCCTCGGTCGACCACTGCACGCATCTGGGCGACGACGACATCGAGGCGCTTGCGGGGTCGGGCACGGTGGCGACTCTGGTCCCGGGCGCCGAGTTCTCCACGCGATCGACGTACGCGCCGGCGCGGCGGCTCTGGGACGCGGGAGTGACGGTCGCGATCGCGTCCGACTGCAATCCCGGGTCGTCGTACACGACGTCCATACCGCTCATGGTGGCCCTCGCCGTGCGTGAAATGGGGCTGTCACCCGCCCAGGCGGTGTGGGCTGCGACCGCCGGTGGTGCGGCGTCGCTTCAGCGCAACGACATCGGCGTGATCACGCCGGGGCGTCGAGCGGATCTCATCGCTCTCGACGCCGCGACGCACGTGCACCTTGCCTATCGCCCGGGAGTGCCGCTCGTGACGGGCGTGTGGCGCGCAGCTGATCGCGTGGCCTAGCGCCCCGCCTGCGTCTCGTTTACAAGACAGCCTGGAGGGCTGTGGCGATTCGCGACTCGCGGTCGCCGGAGATCACCGTGAGGGCGAGTCGCGGGGCGACGTACTCGCGGATGACCTGATCCGCGCGATCGCGGAAGCTGTCGCCATCACGCATCCCCTCCTCAGCAACCCACGCCAGGTCGGGTGCGCACCACAGCAGGACGTCGTAGGACGACGCGTCTTCGATGCCCTGCGCGAGGAGAGAGTCATCGTCGAAGTAGACGACGCTGTAGACGGCGGTCATCAGGGGGAGCGGATCGGCGATCACCCAGGGCGTGTCCGAGTACGCGGCTGCTCGCTCGACCGTCCGCACGGTCATCTGCTGGGTGAGGTAGATCCCCTCCTGGTCGGCAGCGGTCGGCAGGCGGCCGTAGTCCCGGACGAAGTCGCGGAGGTACTCCTCGGCCACGAAGCCGGGCAGGGCGCGGGCGAGGTCCTCGGCAAGAGTGGTCTTGCCCGTGCATTCGCCGCCGAGCAGGCCGATCCTCCGGGGGTCCACCCGCCCATGCTCCCGTCCGACTTCGTTGAGTGGCGGATTGTGAGGGCCGCTGACGGCGTGTCGCGGCCACAAGGCGCCACTCAACGACGGGACCCCTTGCGACCCGGGTTACCGGCGAGTAGCGTTTGTTGACGGATGCTCAATAGGCCCCGTTCGACCAGCAGGAGGCTCCCATGACCGAGGCGTTCATCTACGAGGCGATCCGCACCCCGCGCGGACGCGGCAAGTCGACCGGCTCCCTTCACGGCGTGAAGCCCGTGTCGCTGGTGACCGGGCTCATCGACGAGATGAGGACCCGCCACCCCGATCTCGACACCGACCAGGTCGACGATCTGATCCTGGGCTGCCTCACGCCGCTCGGAGACCAAGGTGCCAACATCGCCAAGACCTCGGCGATCGCCGCGGGCCTGCCCGACACGGTTGCCGGCATGCAGATCAATCGCTACTGCTCGTCCGGCCTCGAGGCGATCAACATCGCTGCGGCCAAGGTGCGATCGGGCTGGGACCAGATGCTCTTCGCCGGTGGCGTCGAGTCGATGAGCCGCGTGCCGATGGGCAGCGACGGTGGCCCCTGGGCCATGGACCCGGAGACGGCGTACAACACCTACTTCGTGCCCCAGGGCATCAGCGCAGACCTGATCGCCACGATCAATGGCTTCTCGCGCGAGGACGTCGATTCGTACGCCGTGCGCTCGCAGGAGCGCGCCGCGGCCGCCTGGAGCTCAGGTCGATTCACCAAGTCGATCGTGCCGGTCAAGGACATCAACGGCGTGACGATCCTCGACCACGACGAGTTCATGCGCCCCGACACGACTGTCGAGTCGCTCTCCAAGCTCAACCCGTCCTTCGCGGCTATGGGTGACATGGGTGGCTTCGACGCTGTTGCCCTGCAGAAGTACCACTGGGTCGAGCGCATCGACCACGTCCACACCCCCGGCAACTCCTCCGGCATCGTCGATGGCGCCGCCCTCACGATCGTCGGCAGCGAGGCGGCAGGCAAGGCTTCGGGTCTCACCCCGCGCGCGCGCATCGTGGCAACGGCCGTCACCGGTGCGGACCCCACGATCATGCTCACGGGTCCGACGCCGGCGACGCACAAGGTGCTCGCTGCTGCTGGCCTCAAGCCCGAGGACATCGACGTGTGGGAGCTCAACGAGGCCTTCGCCTCCGTGGTGCTCAACTGGATGAAGGACTTCAACCTCGACATCGAGCAGGTCAACGTCAACGGCGGTGCGATCGCCATGGGCCACCCGATCGGCGCCACTGGCGCCATGATCACCGGCACCGTCATGGACGAGCTGGAGCGCACGGGAGGCCGTTACGGCCTCATCACGCTGTGCATCGGCGGCGGCATGGGCATCGCAACCATCATCGAGCGGGTCTGAGGAGAGTCATGAGCGACAACATGTTCCGCTGGGAGAAGGACGGCGACAACGTCGTCACCCTCACCATGGATGACCCGGGTGGCAGCGCCAACACCCTCAACGACACCTTCATCCACGACCTCGAGAAGACCCTGCACCGTCTGGAGCAGGAGAAGGACGACATCGCGGGCGTCGTGCTCACCAGCGCGAAGAAGACCTTCTTCGCCGGAGCCGACCTCAACATGATCATCCAGGCGACGCCCGCCGACGCGGAGCGCCTCGAGAAGGAGATCGCCCGCGTCAAGGCGGCTTTCGACCGGCTCGAGACCCTCGGTAAGCCGGTGGCCGCCGCGATCAACGGCGCCGCCCTCGGCGGCGGACTCGAGATCGCGCTCGCCTGCCACTACCGCGTTGCATTGGACGCGAAGGGCAGCGAGATCGGCCTGCCCGAGGTCACCCTCGGCCTGCTCCCCGGTGCGGGTGGTGTCGTGCGCACCGTACGGATGTTCGGTCTGCAGAAGGCACTCATGGAGGTGCTGCTCCAGGGCCAGCGCCGCAAGCCCGCTGCCGCCAAGGAGGTCGGCCTCGTCGACGAGGTCGCCGGCACTCCCGAGGAGATGCTCGCTGCGGCGAAGGCGTGGGTGCTCGCGCACCCCGAGGCTGCGCAGCCGTGGCACACGCCGGGCTACAAGTTGCCCGGCGGCACGCCGTCCAACCCGAAGCTCGCGATGATGCTTCCGGCCTTCCCCGCCAACCTGCGCAAGCAGCTCAAGGGTGCTCCGATGCCGGCTCCGCTCGCCATCATGGCGGCGGCCGTCGAGGGGGCCCAGGTGGACTTCCACACTGCCGAGAAGATCGAGTCGCGCTACTTCGCGAGCCTCGCCACCGGCCAGGTCGCCAAGAACATGACCCAGGCGTTCTTCTTCGATCTCCAGCACATCACGAAGGGCGGCGCTCGCCCCGAGGGCTACCCGCAGTACAAGCCCACCAAGGCGCTCG
>CAYYZU010000123.1:0-5973 GCA_964476205.1 uncultured Actinomyces sp.
GCGCGGCAGGCAGCACGAGCGGGGTGTCTCGGATGAAGGAGATCGCGGTTGTCGCGGGCGTCTCCCCCACCTGGTTGGGGAACTGGAGGGCCATGATCGCGAAGGTGAGCGCCACCACCGCCTGGCCGATGAGCTTGGTGCGCGCACGCAGGCCGGTGGCCCGACGACGGAAGCTCTTGAGGTAGTCGTCGGCGACGCCGACAGCGCCGAGGCCGAGGCCGAGGTAGAGCACGAGTAGCGCCGAGGGCGAGGGCGGTGTCCACCAGATGAGGTGCGTGAGCCCGTAGCCCAGGACGATGCCGGCGATGATCGCCGCGCCGCCCATCGAGGGCGTGCCGCGCTTGCCCTCGTGCTCGGGATAGGGCTCACCCTCGGTGGAGACGCGGATCGCCTGGGAGTAGCCGTGCTTGAGCAGCAGCTTGATGAGCAGCGGGGTGCCGATGAAGACCGTGAGCACCGAGATGATGCCGGAGAGGACGACGAGCCTCATGGCGTCGGCTCCAGCAGAGTGGTGGCGACCCTCTCCAGTCCGATGGAGCGAGAGGCCTTGACCAGGACGATGTCGCCTGGTTGCACCTCATCTGTCAGCAGGGCGATCGCCGCGTCGATATCGGGGACCCAGACGGACTCATCCCCCCAGGAACCTTCCTGCATGGCGCCGAGATGGAGCGCTCGTGCGCCCTCGCCCACGGCGATGAGGCGGGAGATGTCGAGTCGCACGGCCAGCCGACCGAGGGCGTCGTGCTCCTCCACCGAGGTCGGGCCGATCTCGCGCATCTCGCCCAGGACGGCCCAGGTGCGTCGCCCCTGCCCCATGGCAGCGAGTGCCTTGAGGGCAGCCCGCATGGACTCGGGATTGGCGTTGTAGGCGTCGTTGACGATGGTGACGCCATCGGGTCGCTCACTCACCTCCATGCGCCACTTGCTCGCGGGCACATACGTCTCCAGCGCGGTCACCACGTCAGTCAGGCCGATGCCGGCCGCGAGCGCAAAGGCTGTCGCGGCGAGGGCGTTGGCCACCTGGTGCTCTCCGCTGAGCGTGAGCGCCACGGGGACGCTGCTTCCTTGCCAGTGGAGGGTGAATCGCGGGCGAGCCCGGTCGTCGAGGTGGATGTCGGTGGCCCTCAGGTCCGCATCGGGCGCCTCGCCAAAGGTGACCACGTGCGCCCCGGTGCGATCGCGCTGGGCCATGACCAGCGGGTTGTCTGCGTGGAGGATGGCGGTCCCATCGGAGGGCAGCGCCTCGATGATCTCGCCCTTCGCCTGCGCAATGGCCTCGTGACTGCCGAGCAGTTCCAGATGGGCCGAGCCGACATTGATGACGCCCGCGATCCGCGGGTGGGCGATGTCGCACAGGTAGCGGATATGACCCGTCCCGCGCATGCCCATCTCGAGGACGAGGTACTTCGTGCGTGTCGTGCACGACAGGACGGTGAGGGGCAGGCCCACCTCGGAGTTGAAGGAGCCGCGCGGCGCGACCGTCTCGCCGTGGGGGGCGAGGATGGCTGCGAGGAGGTCCTTGGTCGTCGTCTTGCCGCTGGATCCCGTGAGACCGAGCACGAGGGTTCCGGGCAGTCGCTGGATGACGTACGACGCCAGGCGTCCCAGGGCAAGGACGACATCGTCGACGACGATGGCGGGTGAGCCCACGGGGCGCGTGGCGAGAGCCGCCACTGCTCCGCGCTCGCGCGCGGTGGCGATGAAGTCGTGGCCGTCGACCCGCTCGCCAGCGATGCAGGCGAAGAGCGTGCCCGGCACGCAGTCGCGATCATCGCTCGCCGCGACCGTCACCACGATGTCGGGATCACCGTCCACGAGGCGGCCGCCGACCACACCTGCCACCTCTGCAAGCGTCATGGGGATCACGGGGCGCTCCCCGATCCGCCCAGAAGGGCTCGCCGCACCTCGTCGCGGTCGTCGAAGGGATGCACGATGCCGGCGATCTCCTGGCCGGGTTCGTGCCCCTTGCCGAGGATCAGCAGGACGTCACCGGGACCTGCTTCCGCGACGGCCGCTGCGATGGCCTCACGGCGGTCACCGATCTCGCGCACGTCGCCGCCCACGGCGCGCGCGCCTTCGAGCATGGCGGAGCGAATAGTGGAGGGTTCCTCCGAGCGCGGGTTGTCATCGGTGACGATGAGCACGTCCGCTCCTGCAGCAGCGACCTCGCCCATGAGGTGGCGCTTGTCCCGGTCGCGATCCCCACCGCACCCCAGCACCACGAGGCGACGCCCGCCCTTCTCGGGAACGATCGACGCGATCACTCGCTCGACGGCGTCGGGGCTATGCGCGTAGTCGACGATCGCCGTGAAGTCCTGGCCCTCGTCGATGCGCTCCATCCGCCCGGGCACGGTGACGTCCGCGAAAGCCCGGGTCAGTGCAGACGCATCCGCGCCGGTGGCACGGAGTGCAGCCCATGCACCGAGGGCATTGGCTGCATTGAAACGGCCGGGCAGGCCCACCTCGACGAGGTGACGGCTGCCCTCCTGATCGACCACATCCAGAGCCTGGCCGTGAGGGCCGTCCACCACCGCGTCGCACATCACGTCCGCATCATGGTCCAGCGCATAGGTCACCTCGGGGATCTCGACGGTGTCGGCGAGGCGCCTCCCCCACATGCCGTCGACCCCGATCACGGCGTGACGGGCTCGGGCCGGGGTGAAGAGCGATGCCTTCGCGGCGAAGTAGTCCTCCATGGTGCCGTGGAAGTCGAGGTGGTCCTGGCTGAGCTGGGTGAAGATCGCAACGTCGTAGACGAGACCGTTGACGCGGCCGAGCACGAGCGCGTGGCTCGACACCTCCATCGCGACCGCCGTGACTCCCTCCTCGCGCATGACCGCCAGGAGCGCATGCAGGTCAGGTGCCTCGGGCGTCGTGCGTTCATTCGGGATGCTGCGCTCCCCGATGCGGATGCCGGTCGTGCCGATGATGGCGGTGCGATGGCCCGCAGCCCGCAGCCCCGCCTCGAGCAGGTGCACGGTGGTGCTCTTGCCGTTGGTCCCGGTCACGCCGATGAGCAGCAGGGCGGAGGCAGGGTGACCGTAGATCTCCGCAGCGACCGATCCCAGGACCTGACGCGGATCATCCGCGACGATCGCGGGGAGCCCTGCCACGTGACCGTGGTCGACGACGGATGAGTCCGTGAGCACGGCGGCGGCACCTGCCGCGGCGGCCTGCGCCGCGAACTGCGCTCCGTGGGCCTGCTCGCCCGGCAGTGCGGCAAAGAGATCACCCGGTCGCACGGCACGCGAGTCGTGGGTGACGCCGGTGACGACGACGGATGCATCCGCACCCTCCGCCACCGCGAGGCCACAGGCAGCAGCGACCTGGCTCAGCGTGAGGTGCCCCGGGAGACCGCCCGGGCGCAGGTCGATCGACACGAAAGCACGCTACCGAGAATCGGGGGTCACGGGGGCGACCCGCTGGGCCTGGAGCGCGTAGGTCATGACCTCGCGGAACACCGGACCCGCCAGCTCGCCACCCATCTGGGTGACCTTGGGCTTCACGATCGTGACGGCGACGACGAGCTCGGGGGCCTCGATCGGCGCCATGCCGATGAAGGAGCCGATCGTCTCGCCGTTGTAGCAGCCGCACTCGGGGTCGATCACCTGCGCTGTTCCGGTCTTGCCACCCACGCGGTAGCCCGGGATGCCGGCCATGGGGGCGGTGCCGCCCACCGCAACGACGCGCTCGAGCATCTCGCGCACCGTGCGCGCGGTCCGCTCGCTGACGACGCGCTCTCCCTGCGGGGCTGGCGAGGCTGGGTCGATGACGATGCGCGCGGGCATGCGCACTCCGTCATTGGCGATCGTCGCGAAGACATCGGCCATCTGGATCGCATTGACGCTGAAGCCCTGACCGAAGGCGAGTGTGGGGAACGTGGTCGCCGACCAGTCGTCCATAGGCGGCAGGTAGCCCGGTGACTCCCCGGGCAGGCCCACGCCGCTGAGTCGGCCGATGCCGAATCGCTCGACGTAGGAGAAGTAGGTCTCCTCGGGGATCGTCTCCGCGGCAAGGATCGTGCCGATGTTCGACGACTGCGACAGGATCGTCGCGAGATCCCAGTTGTAGCCGCCATGCTCCGTGGCGTCGTGGAAGGTCTTGCCACCGCGGTCCAGCGTCGGGGGGATGTCGAACATCGTGTTGGCATCCGCGCCCCCCTCCTCGATGACGGCGGCCACGGTCATCACCTTGGCCGTCGAGCCGGGCTCGAAGACGTCGGTGATGGCGCGGTTGCCGCGATTCGCCTCTTCGGCGGCGCCGGGGTCGTTGGCGTCGAAGGTGGGCACGGACGCGAGCGCGAGGATGTCGCCGGTGCGCGGATCCATGACGACGATCGACCCGCTCTCGGCGCCCGTCGCCATGACCTCATTGGCGAGTGCGCGCTGGGCGACGTACTGGATGTCGCGATCGATGGTGAGCTGCACGGGTGAGCCAGGCACAGGCTCCTCCACCACAGACGCGGACCCGGGGATCGCGACCCCGCTCGCGCGCTCGAAGGTGCGCAGGCCATCGGTGCCGGCGAGCCGGTCGTCGAGCGCGTACTCGATGCCCGCGAGCCCGGCGCCCTCGGAGCCGACGAAGCCCACGACATTCGCTGCGACGTCCCCGGAGGGGTAGATGCGCTTGAGGGTCCGCTCGCTGTAGATGCCGGTGAGACCGAGCTCATCGATCACACGCCACTGCTCGGGCGTGATGTCCTTGACGACGTAGGCGAAGCGTCGATCGCCCGTCAGCCGCTCGACGAGCGGGCCCGCCGGCGTGCCGAGCACGGACGCGATCGCCTGCGCCGTCGCCAGCGGATCCGTCACGAGGGTCTGGTCCACCGTGACGTGGCGCGACTCGACCGTCATGGCGAGGGGCACACCGCGCGCATCGAGGACGTCGCCGCGGTCGGCGAGCACCTTGACGGTGGTCGTGCGCTGATCGAGCGCAGCAGCGGCGAGCGCATCGCCGCGGAAGGCCTGGATCTCGAGAAGTCGACCAGCGAAGATCGTGAAGACGATGAGCACTCCGACGAGCAGCAGTCCTGCGCGGCGGCGAGGGTTGCCCAGTCGCAGAGGCGCCGACGGGGGTCGCGCAGGCGTGCGCGTCGTGGTGCGCGTCGTTGCCCGCGGGCGTGCGGCCGGCGGGCGCTGGCGAGTGGTCGTCACGGGGTCTCCGCGGCTCCTGGCTCGCCGGGCGCCTCGGCCGGGGCGCTTGCCTCAGGCGACGGCACGGGATCCTCGATCGGCTCCTCGACGATCGGCTCCCCCATCTCGGCCTCGCCCGCACCCGGATCAGCGACGGGGACGGGCTGGCCGGTGACGGGATCGACCCATGCGCCGGTGTCGGGGTCGAGGATCGGATCCTCACCGCCCACTCCGTCGACGGTCTCGCCGTCGAAGCCGATGGGCTGGCCGTCCTCGGTGATGGGCAGACCGGTGTAGGGGTCGATGTAGATCTCGCCCGTCGTCGGATCGATGAGGTATCCGTTGACGTAGGTGCCGGTAGACGGATCGACGACGATCGGCTCGGGCTGCGGCACGGTGTTGCCCACGATGGTCCCGGCCTCGAGATCGATGAACGCCGGGGCGTCCTGCGGCACCATCCCCATGGCACGGGCCCGCTCCTCGAGGAGGAGCGGAGATGATGCGACGGCGATCTCTTCGGTCAGCTGCTGCTCTTCTTCCAGCAGCAGGGCCTTCTCCGCCTGGAGCTCGCTCACGGTGAAGGCACCGGAGGCGAGCATGGTGTTGACGATGAGCATGCTCACCAGGCCGACGGTCGCGATGGCCAGGCAGATGATGGCGAAGATCCCCAGTCGTGCTCGGCGCCGGGGAGTCGTCGCAGGCAGAAGCCGCGGACGTGCCGGCGATGCGTGGCGACGCGGTCGAGCGGCCCGGCGCACCAGGATGATGCTCTCGGGCCCACCATCCTCGTCGTAGTCGAGTTTCCTCGCTGTTGAGCTCATGCCGCCACCCGCTCTACTGC
>CAYYZU010000124.1:0-5973 GCA_964476205.1 uncultured Actinomyces sp.
AGGAAGTGACCGGCGCGCCACCATCGACTGACGGCGCCTTCCACTTCACCGTGACCCTGTAGGTCCTGCCCGACTTCGTGAACGATCCACGCGTAAAGTCGCTCACGGGCCCGGGAGTGGTAATCACCTCAGTCGGCATCACGAGAGGTGCGCTCGGCTGCGAGAAGGCACCGACACCCACGGAGTTCACCGCCGCGATCCTGCACTGGTACGTCGCGCCGGGCACGAGGTCGATGACCTCCGTCGCCGTCCCCGCCGCGGATCCGTAGTCGACGTAGTCCCCGCCGTCCTTGGAGAAGTTCACCCGATAGCTCGTGATCGCGGCACCGCCGTCACTCGCAGGAGCAGTCCACTGCAGCGTCGCCTGCGTCGTGGAGGCCGCCGCCGCAGTGACTCCCGTCGGCGCGCCCGGCACGCTCACTGCGGGTCCCACCTCGAGCCGGCTCAGATCGAGGATGCCGGCGCCGCATAGCGTCACCGTGCAGTCCCATCGATTGCCGTACGTCGGGAAGGGCTGCACCGCTGCCACCAGTGCCGCGCGCACCTGCGCCGGATCCGTGATCCCCGAGGAGACAACGAGCGCGGCAGCTCCGGCGACATGCGGCGTGGCCATTGAGGTGCCCTGGCTGGCTGAGTAACTGCCGGTCGCTCCCGCGGGGACCGGAGACGTCGTGCCCGCGTTGACCGTGGACAGGATGCCTCCATCGACGGAAAAGTCACCGCCCGGAGCGGCGATGGTTGCCTGGCCCGGGTAGTCGCCGTAGTTGGAGTACGCCGCACGCTGCCCACGCGAGTCCGTCGCGGTAACGGCGATAACGCCGGCACAGTTCGCGGGCGGGTGGTTGGACAGGCTCTCGTTCTCATTGCCGGTTGCCACCACCACGGTGGCGCCCCGCGCAATCGCGCCCGAGATGGAGGAGCCGTAGAGGGAGCCGGCGCTGCACGTCCCCGATCCGCCGAGTGAGAGGTTGAGCACCTTCGCCGGCGTCGCATTCGGAGGCACACCCGGCACGGATCCCCCAGACGCCCACGTGATGCCGGCGGCAATATCCGACGTGTAGCCACCGCACTTGCCCATGACGCGCACCGACTGGATGCGCGCCTCCGGCGCGACGCCCGTCACGCCCAGCGCATTGCCCTGTACCGCCGCCACCGTGCCCGCGACGTGCGTGCCATGCCATGACGAGTTCGTGACATCGCAGCCCTCGAACTCGCCGTACGACGCCTCCGCTGAGGTGATCCAGTCACCCGGGTCGGCGGGATCGGGGTCGCGCGCGTCGCCGTCGTTGGCCACCGCGACATCGCTCACGAAGTCATAGCCCTGCACGACGTTGGCATCGAGGTCGGGATGAGAGGTGATGCCGGTGTCGAGGATGGCCACGACGACGCTGGACGAGCCGCGCTGCTCACCCCACACGAGTGGTGCCTTGACGCTGTAGTCCTGCGCGCCACCGCCATTCCACAGGTCGGTCATCTCGGGGAAGTAGGTGTCGTTGGGGATGTACGGCGTCGCCGTCGGATAGGCGCGCACGTCAGCCTCGGCCCACAGCACATCAGGGCGGGCAGCGAGACGGGCCGCGACCGCCCGGGCCTCATCGGCCGGCACCAACTCATCGAAGAGGAAGAGGCTCGCGCCAGCGGTCACCGCGCGCGTCGCGGCGACGTCCATGCCCATGGCATCGGTCGCTGCCCGCGCGCTGGCCACCCCGGGAGCACCGAGTGCGCGCACGATCACCCCGCGCGCGACGTCGGGTCGTGCCACCGACTCGGCCGGTGCCTTGGTGACCTGGTCGCCTTCGGCGGATGCGGGCGCGGGCAAAGCGAGGACCCCCAGAGGCAGGGCAAGTGCAGCGAGGGCCACGATCCATCGGCGGGTCACACCCCATGGTCCACCCGCGGAGGGCCCTCAGTCACCCCGACCGTCAAGAGCGGGGCGCTCCTACGGTGTTTCCCAGGATCCTCAGATGGTCGTGATGGCCGAGGTGCTTCGCGTGGCCTCGTCGGTCCCCTCGAAAACCGCCTTGAATTTCGTGCCCGCGGGGTAGGCCTTCTCGATCGTCACACTGAAGGTGCCGTCCTCGGCCACCGTGCCGCTGCCGCCGGTCTTCCAGGAGGTGCTGGGCTTCTTGACCTTGATGGTCACGTCACCGAACATCGCCACCGGCGCCTCTGCCACGGTGCCCTTGACCTTCGTGCGCGAGCTGCTGGCGTTGACCCGCGTGATCGTGGTCGTGGTCGTCGCCTTGCTGATGGTGAAGTCCATGGTCATCGTGCGTGTAAACACCGGGGTCGAGCCCAGCGTGTCCCACATCTTCACGGTCACGGTCGCCGTCCATGAGCCCGCGCCGTCACCGGAGCAGATCATGATGTCATCGGAAAAGGTGCCGGAGCCGTAGTCGGTGATGAAGTCACTGACACTTCCGCCACCGTCTCGCTCAGCGTCGATGTCGGCGCTCCACTGGATTTCCCGACTTGGTCCGCGGACGACCACCTCGTAGGGGAAGTCGGTGCACTCCTCGGTGAAGGCGCCGCCATCGATGGTCATCTCGACGGTGCCCAACGGCATCGTCACGGACGAGGTACCGGCGGAGGCCGGGGGAGCGGAGAGCAGGGTTCCCACGGCCAGTCCGGCAGCGAGGGTGAGCGCGACGATCTTCATGGGCCAGACGGTAGGACTCCAAGGCCGCTCCGCGCACGGTTGCGAGGGAAATCCCAGGCTTTCACCCAGACCTCCCGAGTCCTCTCCACCTCCGGGAAGGGCTGCGACTAGAGGGATCGACCTCACCGACTGCCTGCGAGGTGTTGTCTCAGCGGGCTGCGCGCACCACCACGGCATTGGAACGCACGCGCGTGCCATCGACGACGACGTTCACAAAGATGCGCATCGCGTTCGACGACCTGATGCGCCAAGTGAAGCTGCCATCGCCGCGGACCGAGGGCCGGGTCGGGTGATTGGTGTAGCCGAGTTGGCCCAGGGTCGACATGCGCACGGTCACGTTGAGGCCGACCAGGCCGGTCGTGGATCCCGACAGGGTCACCATCTGCTTCTGACGGCCCGAGCCGCGCGTCGCGCTGATGACAATCGATGGGGCCACCGACTCCGCCACCTCGATGCCGAGCGAGAGGACGAGCGCACGGTCATCACTTGTACGACCGACGAGCTGAAGCACCCGATCCCCCGGAGGGGTCGCAGCCGGGATCTCAATGCTTCCGGAGATCGCGCCATCGGCATCAACGCTCACGCGACCGAGCGAGAAGGTCGAGCGCGGCATCAGCCGCGCGAGTGCGTAGGCGAGTGCGCCCGTCGTCGGCGGATCGAGGAACACATCAACCGACCCCGATGGTGCAAAGCCCGACCCACCGAGTTGGAGCGCACCACCGGTGGGAACTCGCAGGACACCATCACTCGCCACTAGCTGGCTGACACCACTCGCGCTCGTGGCCCCCAGCGACACGGCATAGCCCGTCCCACTCACGAGCAACTGTCCGTCGGTCGCCTCCGCACGAAGGTTGGGATCGGGTTGCCCGCCCACGAGTCCCTGTGTCTCACCCGGCGGCAGAACCGGTGCCGGCACAGGCGAGGGAGTCGGCTCCGGGGTTGGCGAAGGCGAGGTCGATGCACTAGGTGACGGCGATGCGGACGCGCTCGGCGACGGAGACCCGGTCGGCGACGGAGCAGGCGCACCACCACCACCACCACCACCGCCGCCACCACCACCGCCACCGCCACCGCCACCGCCGGCGGGGGGCGGAGCGACAGGCGTCACGGCGCTGGAGACCGATGACACTGTTCCGGTGCCGACGTCATTAACACCGGCCACGCGGAAGAAGTACGACGTGCCGTTGCTCAGCGAGGATGCGACACACGACGTCGCAAGCCCGGGGCTCGCGCAGGCACCGGAAGCAGTGGTGAAGCTCCCTGTCGGGCTGGTGGCGACCTGCACGACATAGCCGGTCAGGGGCAGGCCACCGGTGTCGGCAGGCGCCGACCACGTGACGGTCGCCGCACCGTCGCCTGCGGTCACGCCCGGAGCAGCAGGCGCGCCGGGTGCAGCCGCCGGCGTGACGGTGGCCGACGTGCCCGCACCCCAGCCCGCTCCGGTGAGAGCCATCACGTCAATGGTGTACGTCGCCCCGTTGGTGAGGCTCGGCACGGTGCAGGTGAGGCTCGGCGCGGCGACCTGACACGTCGACCCGCCGGGGTCGGCCGTGGCGCGGTAGTGGGTGATCGGGAAGGTCCCGCTCACGCTCGGGGCCTGCCAGGCGATGACCGCGGACGAAGCCGCGCGCGTGGCCGTGACGCTGGTCGGCGCCGACGCCACGGTGATGGCCGCAGAAGCCGAGGGTGTCACCGAGGCGGATGCGCTCGACGCGACGGAATTGCCCACGGAGTTCGTCGCCACCACCGTGAAGGTGTAGGCCGAGTCGTCGGTCAGCCCGGGCACGGTGCAGGCGAGGTCCGGTGTCGTGCATGTGGCGCCACCCGGCGCAGCCGTCACGGTGTAGCCGGTGATGGGCACGCCCCCGGTGTAGGTAGGTGCCTGCCATGTCACTCGAGCTGACCCCGGAAGCGCAGCCGCAAGCACCGACGTCGGGGCAGCAGAGACCGTCGGCAGATACTGGAAGCTGCCCGCACTGTTTGCTGTGCCGTCAGCCGTCGTGACACTGAGGGTGACACTGCTCGGCGTGCGCGCCGGTGCCATCGCGGTGATCTGAGTGTCGTCGATGACCGTGTAGGACGTCGCAGCATCGGGGCCGAAGCGCACGGCCGTCGCTCCAGTGAAGCCCTGACCCGTGATGAGCACGCTCGTGCCGCCCGATGCCGCGCCAGAGGTGGGAGTGAACGACGTGATGGCTGTTGCAGGTCGCACCGCCAGGAGCAGCGCAGCCGCATTGATCAGGCCCACCCCGCAGGTCTTGGACGGAGTGGCCGCATCGCACACTCCACCGGGGAAAGCGGTCGCGTGAGCGGGGTTCGCGATGAGGGCATCGACTTGCGCGGGGGTCAGCGCTGGATTGCGCGAGAGCATGAGCGCGACGACGCCGGCCACGTGAGGCGACGCCATGCTTGTGCCGCTGTAGCTGGCATAGGAGGCGGCGCCCGGGCCCTGCGTGCCTTGGTTCAGCGTCGACCAGATCCCAGATCCCGGAGCCGCAATCTCGACGGTCGACCCGTAGTTGGAGAAGGACGCTCGTGCACCCGCACTGGTGGTCGCGGCGACAGTGACCACGCCCGGGCAGTTCGCAGGGCTGAAGCTTGACGCATCGGCATTGCTGTTGCCCGCCGCGACCACCACCACGGTGCCGCGACCGCGCGCATCGCTGATGGCCGTCTGCGTGGAAAGACCGCATCCTCCGCTTCCGCCGAGCGACATATTGATCACGCGGCTGGGAGTCTGGTTGGCCGGAACTCCCGGGACGGTGCCGCCGGATGCCCAGGTGATGCCGGCGACGATGTCCGAGGTCCAGCCGCCACCGGTGCCGAGCACCCGCACGTGCTGGACCTTGACGTCGGGGGCCACACCGACGACGCCGATCCCGTTGTTGCCGATCGCATTGATGGTGCCGGCGACGTGAGTGCCGTGCCAACTGCTGCTGCGCGAGGAGGTCCAGTCGCCCGGATCCGCGGGATCGGCGTCGCGTCCCGTGCCGTCGTTGGCCGTGGCGACATCATCGATCATGTCGTAGCCGGGCACCGTTTGGTCGATGAGGTCCGGGTGCGTGGTGGACCCGGTGTCGAGAACAGCCACGACCGTGTCCGCGCTGCCTCGCGCCATGCTCCACGCGGTGGGAGCCTGCACGCCGTAGGTGCCGTTGAGGCCCCACATCTGGCCGCTCGTGAAATAGGGATCGTCTGGCTGGAACTCCGCACGGGGGGTTGCCGCCATGCGCGATGTGGCCGTGCCTGTGCCAACGGCGTTGGCGGCACTCGCGCTCGCGTAGTAGGTGACGGAGTTGGTCAGACTCGTGAAG
>CAYYZU010000125.1:0-5942 GCA_964476205.1 uncultured Actinomyces sp.
TGCGCTACCTGTCGTCCGATGCGTCGACGGAGACGACGTCGATGCGGATCTACCAGACCGCTCGCGCCGCGCCGACGCCCGCGCTTAATGCGATGGCGACCATCATCCTCGTCGTCTCGGCTCTCGTCATCGTCCTCGGCTGGCTCGCCTATCGCCGGTGGACGCGCAAGCAGGGGGAGTCCACCGACGTGAGCTCCCTTGCCAGCACGCTCTAGTCCGATTGCACAAGTCACTGCGCCGGAGGGCGCCTGATCGTGGAGGAACTGTGGACACGCTGCCCGGACGGGCCCAGGTCGTCATCGTGGGGGGCGGGGTCATCGGATGCTCGATCGCCTATCACCTCACCCAACTCGGCGTGAGCGACGTACTTCTTGTCGAGAAGCATGCACTCACTGCGGGCACGACGTGGCACGCGGCTGGCCTCATCACCAGCGCTGGTTTCCACGATGAGACCTCGCTGTGGATGTGCCGCTACTCCCGCGACCTCTACGAGCGGCTCGAGGAGGAGACCGGGCACTCGACGGGCTTCCGTGCCGTAGGACACCTCTCGGTGGCGACCACTCCCGAGCGCATGGAGACGCTCGTGCGCGAGCGCGACTTCCAGGTCGGGTACGGCGTACCCAATGAGATCGTGTCGCCGGAGCGGATCGCTGAACTCTGGCCGCTGGCCAAGATCGACGACCTCGTGGGTGGGTCCTACGTCCCCGATGAGGGCCGTGCCGACCCCGTCGGCGTCGCGACAGCGCTGGCCAAGGGAGCGAAGTCACGAGGAGCGACTATCGCCGAGGGTGTCCTCGTCACGGGATTCCTCCGCGACGGCGATCGCATCACGGGTGTCACCACGGATCACGGTGACGTCGCAGCGGACACGGTCGTGCTCTCCGCAGGACTCTGGACTCGGCAACTCGCCGCGAAGGCGGGAGTCGACGTGCCGTTGCAGGCGGCCGAGCACTACTACCTGCTCACGGAGCCGATGGAGGGCGTGCATCGCGATCTGCCGATCATCGAGGACCTCGACTGCTACGGCTACTTCCGCGAGGAGGGTGGCGGCATGCTCGTCGGTCTCTTCGAGCCGGAAGCCGCAGGCTGGCACCCCGAGGGTGCTCCTGAGGACTTCGCCTTCGGCACCATCCCGCCGGACTGGGAGCGCATGACGCCCTTCTTGGAGAAGGCGATGGAGCGCATTCCTTCTCTGTCGGAGGCGGGCGTGCGTACGTTCTTCTGCGGCCCGGAGAGCTTCACCGCCGATGCGGCGCCCATGCTTGGACCGGCTCCCGAGGTCGACGGCCTGTGGATCGCTGCAGGTCTGAACTCCGTGGGCATCCTCCTTGGCGGTGGCGTGGGCAGTCTGATGGCACGCTGGATCACCGATGGTGTGTGTCCTATGGACATCGCGGGCTACACGATTGAGCGGGGACTGCCCTTCCAGAACTCCCGGCGCTTCCGCTCCGAGCGGATCGTGGAGCAGCTCGGCGTGCTCTTCGGCGATGGCAGCTACCCCACCTTCCACAACCATTCAGCGCGCGGCATCCGGCGCTCGCCGCTCCATGACGTGTGGGTGGCTCATCGCGCGCACTTTGCCGATTCGGCGGGCTGGGAGTTCGTCGAGTGGTTCTACCCCGAGGGGGAGCCTGAGCGCGAGATCCCGTGGACGTGGGGTCGAGGATTCTGGGGTCCCTGGGTCGCGGAGGAGCACCGCACCGTGCGCGAGGCCGTCGGTGCGATGGACATGACGCTCATGTCGAAGTTCCTCGTGCAGGGCCCTGACGCCGCCGCGATCCTCGATCGCCTCAGTGCCAATGCCGTCGCGGGTCCTGTAGGCCACGTGACGTACACGCAGTGGTGCAACGACGCGGGCGGAATCCTCGCTGATCTCACCGTGACGCGCCTTGCCGAGGATCGCTTCATGGTCATCGTCTCCGATGTCACTCACCGGCGGGTCGAGCGGATGCTGCGCGATGAGGTGCGCGCGGGGGAATTCGCGACCGTGACCGACATGACGGCGGCGTACTGCCTGCTCACGGTGCAGGGGCCCAAGTCGCGCGAGCTCCTGCAGCGCGTGAGCCCGGACGATCTCTCCGAGGAGGCCTTCCCCTACCTCACCGCGCGCGAGATCGAGATCGGCTACTCGCGCGTCACGGCGCTGCGGGTGACGTACGTCGGCGAGCTCGGCTTCGAGCTGCTGATCCCCAGCGACCAGGCCGTCTCGGTGTGGGAAACGCTCGAGGCGGCAGGCGGAGACCTTGGCTTCAGGCCGGTGGGCCTGGCGGCGATGCACGGTCTGAGGCTTGAGAAGGCCTATCGCGACTACGGCGTCGATATCGACGTCACGGACACGCCTGTCTCGGCGGGCCTCGCGTTTGCGGTCGCCTGGGATAAGCCCTGCGACTTCCGTGGACGTGCAGCACTCGAGCGCCTGCGCAGCGATCGCACCAGCCGACTCGTGCCGATCCGCATCGATGACCCGGCCCCGCTGCTGCACGGCAGCGAGCCGGTCTACCGCGACGGAGCCTGGGTGGGCTACGTCCAGGTCGGCGGCTTCGGGCACGCGCTCGGGACGTCCGTCGGTCTCGCGACCGTGGACAACGCCGAGGGCGTGACTGCCGACTGGTTGTCCAGTGGCCGCTTTGAGGTCGTCATCAATGGCGTGACCTACCCGGCCACTGTGCAGTTCGCACCGTTCTACGACCCGGAGAGGACTCGGGTCCGGGGCTGATCCTGGTGGCCCGCATGGCAGGCTTGGGCCCGTGACGACCAACAACGGAAACTGGGTCATCGAGCCCGGCAGCCCCATCACCTTGCAGACCCACGACTTCCCTACTTCGCTGGAGGTAAGCGCCCCGGTCACGGGCGGGGGTCTTCATGTGGCGAAGTCCACCGTGCGGCTGCGCATCGAGATGTCCCTGGAGAAGCTCAAGGCCTCCAACTTCCTCATGCAGGGCGCGGCTCGCGCGCTCATCAAGCGCTTCGACGGCGACCTCCTCATCTTCGAAGCTGAGGGGTCGGCGGCCAGCCATCCGTGGAGTGTGTCGGGCAATGCCCGGGCCGGGCAGGTCGATGTGCCCATGTCGGTAGATGCGACACCGCAGCCCGGTGATGACCCCAGTCACCTGCTGCTCGGTGGCTCGGTCACCATGAATGACATCTCGATCCCGATCCCCGGGCTCAGTGGCATCTCGAGCGTGACTTTCAGCCTTGACGGCACCGTCGCGCTGCGCGCGGGCTAGCCCTGCGGTGGCTAGGCGCCGAAGGTCACCTTGACGAGCAGGATGACGATGCCGATGGAGGCATCGATGAGCCCGAGGCCGAGAGACGGCACCCAGGCGCGCTGCTCGCGGCGTCCACCGACGACGCCTACGACGAAGAGGACGGCCACGAGCATGAGCAGCGTCGTGGCCACCGCTCCGGCGAGCTCGAAGCCGATGAGTTGGGCGACGAGGAAGGCTGCGATCGCGAGTCCCCCGACAACGAGCACCGAGAGGAAGAGACGGGCTTCCTCCCGCCAGTCCTCGCGCGACAGGGGGGAACTCGCCACCACTCGATGGGCTGCTGCAGCGGCCCAGACGTGCGCCACGGCCACGGTGAGTGTCGTGGCGATGATGATGACCACGAGTTCGGCCTCGTCGACGAAGAGGCCTTTCCAACTTGCCGCCGCGATGACGCCGAGGAGGGTGATGGCGGCGTAGATCGCCATCGTGGTCTCAGCGAGCTGTTGCCTGCGAGGTACGCCGGTCACGGGATCGCCGCTCATCCCAATTCCTCGATCGCGTCGATCTCCTCGGCGTCGACGATCCGGTAGGCGTAGCCCTGCTCCGCGAGGAAGCGCTGGCGGTTCTGGGCGAAGTCCGCGTCGACCGTGTCGCGCGAGACGACGGTGTAGAAGCGTGCGCGGCGACCGTCGGCCTTGGGGCGCAGGAGCCGGCCGAGACGCTGGGCCTCCTCCTGGCGCGAGCCGAAGGATCCGCTCACCTGGATGGCCACCGAGGCCTCCGGCAGGTCGACGGAGAAGTTGGCCACCTTGCTCACGACGAGAACGCGCTCCTCGCCGCGGCGGAATGCCTCGAAGAGTCGCTCGCGCTCCTTGACTCCTGTCTCGCCCGTGATCGTCGGCGCGCCCACGTGCTCAGCGATCTCCGCAAGCTGGTCGAGGTACTGACCGATCACGAGGATCTGCTCGTCGGCGTGCCGCTCGATGAGCTGCTCGACGAGTCGGGTCTTCTCCCCGGTCGTCGCGGCGAGCCGGTAGCGGTCATCGGGCTCTGCGGTCGCGTAGACGAGGCGCTCGGAGTCGGGGAGAGTCACGCGCACCTCGACGCACTCGGCGGGCGCGATCCAGCCCTGTGCCTCGACCTCTCGCCACGGTGCGTCGTAGCGCTTGGGGCCGATGAGGGTGAAGACATCGCCCTCGCGGCCGTCCTCGCGGATGAGCGTCGCGGTGAGGCCCAAGCGACGACGCGACTGGATGTCGGCGGTGAAGCGGAAGATCGGCGCGGGCAGGAGATGCACCTCGTCGTAGATGATGAGGCCCCAGTCGCGGGTGTCGAAGACCTCCAGGTGGGGGAAGACGCCCTTCCTCTTGGTGGTCATCACCTGGTACGTCGCGATGGTGACGGGACGAATCTCCTTGCGGGCGCCGGAGTACTCCCCGATCTCGTCCTCGGTGAGGTTGGTGCGAGCGAGCAACTCGGCCTTCCACTGACGCGCGGAGACCGTGTTGGTCACGAGGATGAGCGTGGTCGCCTTCGCGTGCGCCATGGCAGCGGCGCCGACGATGGTCTTGCCCGCTCCGCAGGGGAGCACGACGACTCCGGAACCGCCCGCCCAGAACCCCTCGACGGCATCGCGCTGGTACGGCCTCAGTTCCCAGCCGTCCTCCGCGAGCTCGATGGGATGGTGCTCGCCGTCGACGTACCCGGCAAGGTCTTCTGCGGGCCAGCCAAGCGTGAGCAGGACCTGCTTGAGGTGCCCGCGCTCGCTGGGATGGACGAGCACCGTGTCGTCATCGATCCGCGCGCCGACGAGTGGGGCGACCTTCTTGCTGCGCAGGACCTCCTCGAGCACGGGGCGGTCGGTCGTGCTGAGCACGAGCCCGTGAGCCGGGTGCTTCGCGATCGTGAGTCGGCCATAGCGATCCATCGTCTCGGCGATGTCGACCAGCAGGGCATGAGGCACGGCGTAACGCGAGTAGGTGAGCAGGATGTCGACGACCTGCTCGGCATCATGACCTGCGGCGCGTGCATTCCACAGGGCGAGCGGGGTCACGCGGTAGGTGTGGATGTGCTCGGGCGCACGCTCGAGTTCCGCGAAGGGCGCGATGGCGCGACGTGCCTCGTCAGCTGAGGGATGATCGACCTCGAGCAGCAGTGTCTTGTCACTCTGAACGATGAGCGGGCCGTCAGTCACGCGGTCTCCCCGTCAAGCAGGGCCGACACCAGGGCGGCAACCAGAGCGGTCCGCTCGGGAAGTGCGCTCGCGCTCGCCCACTCATGCTCCGCGTGCGCGCCGTCGCCCACGGCCCCGAGCCCGTCCAGCGTGGGGATCCCCATAGCGGCGGTGAAGTTGCCATCGCTCGCGCCACCGACGGCGCGCGAGCCGATCGGCCCGATGCCGAGATCGGCGGCGCACCTCTCGGCCAGGCGCGCCAGGGCTGCGCCCGCGGCCTCCTCCATGGCGGGTCGGTTGATTCCTCCGCCAACGATGGCCACCTCGGCTTCCGGGTGGGCGGGCTGCCAGCCGCGCGCGAGATCGTCGATGCGCTGCTGCTCCTCCGCCGACCATGCGCGCACGTCGATGCCGATCACCGCCTGGTCGGGGACGGTGTTGTCGGTCACGCCGGCGCGGGCTGTCGTAGGGGTAACCGTCGTGCCGGACTCGGGCCTGGCCCAGGTCACCGCATCGCTCACGAGAGCCGCGGCTTCGACCAGCGCATTGATGCCGCGCTC
>CAYYZU010000126.1:0-5934 GCA_964476205.1 uncultured Actinomyces sp.
CCCGTGACCGGAGTGATCACGATGCGCACGGGCGCCTTGGCCGTCTCCATGAGCTGCCTCATGTTGACCTGTCGGATCCGCTGATCCGCGTAGGAACGCCAGGCATACGTGAGTTCGTGCGCATCTCGGGCGACGGTCAGTTGCGTGAAATCGCTCGTATCGCCCACCCTGGCGGCTCCCATGGGGATGTCGAAGGCATTGAGCAGGTGGAACAACTCCTGCACGCCGTCGATCGTTGTGGCAGGCGTCGGGTGGTTGGCGCTGAAGAACGCCGCGCGAACAAAGCGACTGGGGGGTGAGTAGTCGCCGGGCAGTCCAAGCCCACCGCTTCCCATGCCTGTCGCGGTAACGGTGGTGCCGAAGACATCGCTTTGCTGGAGCGTCTCCGGGGAGATGTTCATGTACTGCGTGAGGTTGAGCAGGTGGAATGGCAGGTCTGGTGAGTTAGTAAACGCGCCGGTCGGGTTTTCTGTGACCTGCAGGGATCCGGCCTTAGTCGGCTCGATCGCCACGTGGCGGCCCTGGGCATCGATGACCTCGTAGTGCAGCGGCGGTGCCGTCGGCCCCCAGCCATGTACGGGGACATCGACGACCGTGATATCCGCAATGGCGGCCAGGGCCTCATCGATCGTCGTGCACGTCGCCAGGATGTAGTGCGGGACCTCGGAGGGATTCACCGCCCGAGAGGCATCCGTCTGCGCGACCTCGGCATACTCCGCCTGGCCCGCGAAGTAGAAGGCCGCTGCCATGAGGCCGGCATCATTGACGCCGTCCATGATGGCCAGGCAGCCGAACGTGGCCATCCCGACGACGGCCTGCGTGCTGGTCCACGACTTGCCACTACTGCCCGGAATCGCGGCGGTGTACTGCGTGCCCACGGGCAGGAAGAGCGCGTCGTAATCCAGAACGAGTCCGAATTCGCAGGTGCGTCCCGCTACGAAGCCGTTGGCACATTCAAGGCGGATTCCCGTGCACATGACGCTTCCCCTTCGTTGTTTGCGGGAGCCTAGCCGTCGAGCAAACTCCGCGCGAGGAGTCTGAGAGCTTGCCCTCGGTGGCTGATGGCGTCCTTTTCGTGCGGGCGCAATTCCGCAGTGGTGAGCGCATACGCCTGCGGGATGAAGATGGGGTCGTAGCCGAATCCGTTGCCACCCCGCGCCTCGCGAGCCAGCGAACCCTCGAGCACACCTTCCACCACGTGCTCACTCACGTCGGGGACCACCCAGGCCGCCGCACACACGAATTGCGCGCCACGACGCGAGTCGGGCACCTCGGACATCTGCGCGAGCAGGAGTGCGAGATTGGCCGCGTCGTCACCGTGGCGACCGGACCAGCGAGCGGAGAGCACACCCGGCATACCGTGCAGAGCGTCGACGCACAGCCCCGAGTCGTCGGCGATCGACGGCAGGCCGGTCGCCTTCGCGGCTGACCGCGCCTTGAGGAGCGCGTTGCCAGCAAAGGTCGATTCGGTCTCCGCCACGTCGGGCGCGTCCGCCGGCAGTGGCACGAGTTCGACGTCGATACCCTCGGCATGAAGGATGCGCGAGACCTCATCGACCTTGTGCGCATTGCGCGTGGCGAGGACGACGCGCATGGTCACGATGACAGCGCGGCGCGCTGCAGGGCTGTGAGGTCTGCGCAACCCGAGGCGGCAAGGTCGAGGAGTGCGTCGAGCAGTCGGCGGTCGAAGGGCTCGCCCTCCGCGGTGCCCTGCACCTCGACGTAGGTGCCGCTGCCCGTCATGACGACGTTCATGTCCGTCTCCGCGCGTACGTCGTCGTCGTAGTGGAGGTCAAGGCGAGGCTCGCCGTCGATGATGCCCACGCTCACCGCGGCCACGGAATCGACGAGAGGGTCGCCCTTGACGTGACCCTGGGCCTTGGCCCAGGAGATGGCATCCGCGAGCGCCAGATAGGCACCCGTGATCGCCGCCGTGCGGGTGCCGCCATCTGCCTGGAGGACATCGCAGTCCAGGACGATGGTGTTTTCGCCCAGGGCCTCCATGTCGATCACCGCGCGCAGGCTGCGCCCGATGAGGCGCGAGATCTCTTGGGTGCGACCCCCCAGGCGGCCCTTCACAGATTCGCGGTCACTGCGCGTATTGGTTGACCGGGGCAGCATCGCGTACTCCGCCGTCACCCAGCCGCGGCCGGAGTCCTTGAGCCAGCGCGGCACTCCGGGCGTGAAGCTAGCGGCGCACAGCACGCGCGTGCGGCCGAAGCTCACCAGGGTCGAGCCCTCGGCCTGCTCGAGCCAGCCGCGCTCGAAGGTGACGGGACGCAGTTGGGTGGACTCGCGTCCATCGGATCTCGTAGCCATGACGAGGACCCTAGGCCACGTCGCGCGGGCACTCGAGAGCGGCGGTCAACCTCTGATTCCGAGCCCACACCCAAGAGGTGGTGGTCTGCACTCGTTATCCCACCCACATCGGCCCAAGCCGCAAATGGCGCGTGGCCCCCGTCCCCGCATACCTGGCTGGCTCCCGCAGACGCGCGCCGAACTTCGAGCGGATCGTGTCGGTTTTCGACATCGTGTGCTCGAAGTTCGGGCCGAGGACCCTAGGCCACGTCGATGACGAGGCCGCTCGAGGCCAGCACGAGCTCGCCGTCGAAGGCCGGGCGCGCCTCGGCGAGACTGGCCTTCGGGTCATTCCACGCGACGAGGTGGGTGAGCACGAGGATCCTGGCGCCGGCCGCCTGCGCGTGCGCGGCGGCCTGCCGTGCGGTGAGGTGCACACCGGGTGCCGGCTGCGACTCCAGACAACTGGCTTCGATGACGGCCACGTCGACGCCGCGGGCCAAGTCGACAAGCTCGGGGCACTCCGCTGTGTCGCCCGAGTAGGCAAGGGCGTGCCCGCCGGCCTCCACGCGCACGCCGTAGGCCTCCACGGGGTGGTTGACGCGCGCGGCCGTCACCGTGAAGGGCCCGATCTGCTGCTCCCCGGCGATGAGGTCATGGAACTCGAACTGACCGGTCATGCCGGGCTCCTCGGGGAGGTCGTAGGCACGAGCGAGACGCTGCGCCGTGCCGCGCGGCCCCCACACGGGGATGCGCAAGCGGGGACCCTCGGGGTGATAGCGCTGCGCCACATAGAGGCCGCACATGTCGAGGCAGTGATCTGCGTGCAGGTGCGACAGGACGATGGCGTCGATGTCGGTGAGAGCGACGTGCCGCTGTAGGCCACCGAGCGCGCCGTTGCCCAGGTCGAGGAGGAGTCGGAAGCCATCGTGCTCGACGAGGTAGCAGGACGCGGGTGACTCGGGGCCGGGGAAGGAGCCGGCGCAGCCGATCACCGTGAGGCGCACGCGATCAGCCTAGGCGCGCTCGACGACGCCGATCTCCGGACCCAGGAAGCGAGCACCCAGAGCGGCGAAGGCAGCGGGATCGCCGGTCGCGAGGAAGCGATGGTGCGGCTCCGGCAGGGAAGGATCGCGGACGAGCCCGTGCTCGGCCAGCGTGCGATAGACGTCCTTCGCCGTCTCTTCCGCACTCGACACGAGCGTCACGCCGTCGCCCATGACATAGGAGATGACACCGGTGAGAAGCGGGTAGTGCGTGCAGCCGAGGACGAGGGTGTCCACCTCGGCCCCCTGGAGTGGGGCAAGGTAGTCGCGTGCGACCTCGAGCAACTCATTGCCACCGGTCACACCCGACTCGACGAACTCCACGAATCGAGGACAGGCCTCGCTGGTGATCTCCAGGTGCGGGGCAGCAGCGAAAGCATCGTCGTACGCCCGGGAAGTGATGGTCGCCCGCGTGCCGATGACGCCGATGCGCCCCGAGCGCGTCGCACTCACAGCACGACGTACCGCCGGGTGCACGACCTCCACCACGGGGATGTCGTAGCGCTCGCGGGCGTCGCGCAAGACCGCCGCACTCGCGGAATTGCACGCGATGACGAGCATCTTTACGTCGGAGGCGACGAGGTGGTCCATGACGTCGAGGGCATACGCGCGGACCTCGGCGATCGGCAGCGGCCCGTAGGGGCCTCGCGCGGTGTCGCCGACGTAGAGGATCGGCTCGTGAGGGAGCTGGTCGAGGACCGCGCGCGCGACCGTGAGCCCCCCGACACCGGAGTCGAAGATGCCGATAGACCTGTCGTCGCTCACGCCCAGACCGTGCCCTCGAGTCGATCTTCTGCGTCGTCGATCGTGCCCTCATAGGCACCCGTGGAAAGGTACTTCCAGCCGCCATCGCACACGATGAAGGCGATGTCGGCGGGCTCGCCCGCCTTGACGGCCTTGTTCGCCAGGCCGAGGGCTGCGTGCAGGATCGCCCCGGTCGAGATGCCCGCGAAGATGCCCTCCTGGTCGAGCAGCTCACGCGTGCGCTTGAGCGCATCGCGCGGCCCGACGGAGAAGCGAGTCGTGAGCACACTGGGGTCGTAGAGCTCCGGCACGAAACCCTCGTCGAGATTGCGCAGGCCGTAGACGAGCTCGCCGTAGCGCGGCTCGGCCGCGACGATCTGGACGTCAGGTTTGTGCTCGCGCAGGTAGCGGCCGACGCCCATGAGCGTGCCCGTCGTGCCAAGGCCCGCGACGAAGTGAGTGATGGTGGGCAGGTCGGCGAGGATCTCCGGCCCCGTGGTCGCGTAGTGCGCACCGGCGTTGGCCGGATTGCCGTACTGGTAGAGCATGACCCAGTCGGGGTGCTCCTCGGCCATGCGCCGCGCCACGCGGACCGCCTCATTGGAGCCGCCCGCACCTGGCGAGTAGACGATCTCGGCGCCCCACATGCGCAGGATCTGCGTGCGCTCACTCGAGGTGTTCTCCGGCATGACGCACACGAGCTTGTAGCCCTTGAGCCGCGCCGCCATGGCCAGCGAGATGCCGGTGTTCCCGCTCGTTGGCTCCAGGATGGTGCACCCGGGAGTGAGCAGGCCGTCCTTCTCCGCCTGCTCGATCATGTTGAGCGCCGCACGATCCTTGACCGAGCCCGTGGGATTGCGATCCTCGAGCTTCGCCCACAGGCGCACGTCCGGGCTTGGCGACAGGCGCGGCAACCCGACAAGCGGCGTGTTGCCGACCGAGTCGAGCAGTGAGTCGTAGCGCATGGCGCGCGGGCTCAGCCGCCGGCGACGGCGGGGAGGATCGTGACGGAGTCGCCGTCGGCGATCACCGTGTCGAGTCCGCCAAGGAAGCGGACATCCTCATCATTGAGGTAGAGATTCACGAAACGACGCAGACCCTGCTCGTCAACAAGTCGTTCGGCGATGCCCGGGTAGCGGGCGTCGAGATCGGCGATAAGGGCGCGCAGATCGACGCCTTCGCCGGTGACGTTCTTCTCGCCGCCGGTGTAGGGGCGCAGGATGGTGGGGATACGGACCTCGACGGACATGGGAGCCAGCCTAGGTGACGATCTCGATTGGTTCCTCCGAGACCACCCCGTCGAGGATCCGATACGAGCGGACCTCGACGGGCCCCTCCTCCGGCCCGCAGTCGCGCGTGGAGACCAGGACGTAGTGGGCTGACGGCTCCGAGGCGTAGGAGATGTCCGTCCGTGAGGGGTATGCCTCGGTGGCCGTGTGGGAGTGGTAGATCACCACCGGCTCTTCCCCGCGGTCGTCCATGTCGCGATAGAGGCGGAGGAGGTCAGCGGAGTCGAATTCGTAGAAGGTCGGCGAGCGGGCGGCGTTGACCATAGGAACGAAGCGCTCGGGGCGGTCGCTGCCCTCGGGCCCGGCGATGACTCCGCAGGCCTCGTCGGGGTGATCGGCCCGGGCATGGGCCACCATCGCGTCGATGAGCTCCTGGCTGATCGTGAGCATGACCCCAGGCTAGGGGGCGGATTAACGCACCCCCTGAGGCGTCTAAATCGCGCCGTGAGTTGTTCAACTTGCGGTGTCAGGGAACCCGGAGGACAGTCCGGACCATACGGCGCCCTGGGGGTGCGGCGAAGCGGCGCATCGGGCGCCTCGAGAAAGGGGTACCGCGT
>CAYYZU010000127.1:0-5927 GCA_964476205.1 uncultured Actinomyces sp.
GATCGACGCAGACCTGCGGTCATGAGTCCTCCGTCGCCTGCGGGGTCAGCTGTCGGGTTCGGCAGGCCTCATGCGCCCGCCGGCGGAGGATCCGGCGGACCGGACCTTCGCGCTTCACCCCAAGATCCGCCGGTGGTGCTGGCGGATCGTGCCGGGGCCTGGTGGCCCCGGCGGTGGGTCCCCCGCTCCTGCCCGCGGTGGTGCGCCCTGGGCGGGCAGGACTCGGCGTGCCCGGGGCGGCCGGTCTGGCGACCGACCCCGGAAATGTAACAGAAGGATCACGGGACCGCCCCCGCGGGCGGCCCGGCGGGTCCGCTGCCCGCCCGCTGACCACGCACTGCCCGCCGGACCCCCGCCTCGTGCCTCAGCCTGGGGGCGGCTCCCTCCCGGGACGCCGATCACGGGAGGACGCCCCATGGCGGTGGTCACCGGACTGACCTCGGCCGAGGCTGCCGACGTCCTGCGAGAGGTCGGTCCTAACGCGGAGCCGAGGCCCGACCGTCCCGCACCCCTGTGGCAGTTGGCCCGCCAGTTCACTCACTTCTTCGCTCTCATGCTGTGGGGCGCGGCCGCCCTGGCTCTCCTGGCCGGGTTGCCTCCCCTCGCGGTGGCCATCGCGTGCGTGATCCTGATCAACGGCATCTTCGCTTTCATCCAGGAGGGCCGGGCCGATCGTGCCGCCGAGCGGCTCAGGTCACTCCTGCCGAGTCGAGCGACCGTCATCCGCGACGATCGTCCTGTCACCATCGACGCAGTGGAGATCGTCCCCGGTGACGTGCTCTGGCTTCAGCCCGGTGACCGCATCCCTGCCGATGGCACGCTGCTGCGCTGCACGTCACTGCGCATCGACACGTCCCTGCTCACAGGCGAGAGCGTCCCCGTGCGCATGCAGCCGGGCGATCTCATCGTCGGCGGCAGCTTCGTCGTGGAGGGTGATGCGCACGCCGTCGTCACGAGCACGGGACCTCATACCGAGCTCGCGGTCATCTCGCATCTGACCGCCACCGCGGGAGTGGCCTCCACTCCCCTCACGCTCGCCCTACGCCGCGTCGTACGCCTCATCGCACTCATCTCCTTGAGCGTGGGCCTGCTCTTCCTGGTCATCACGCTCGTCACGGGCCGACCCCTCACCGATGCGCTCGTGTTCGGCATCGGCGTCACGGTCGCCCTTGTCCCCGAAGCCCTCCTGCCCACCGTCACCCTCACGCTCGCATGGGGCGCCGAGCGCATGGCTCACCACCGCGTCCTCGTGCGTCGACTGGAGGCGGTCGAGACGCTGGGCTCGACGACCGTCATCTGCACGGATAAGACGGGCACGCTCACGCAGAACGCCATGACCGTGGTGCGCGCATGGACGCCGACGTCATCAGTGCTGGCCGCGGATCCCGGTTACGACCCCGAGGGAGCCATCGACGTCACCGGCGACCCCGAGGCCATGCGCGATCTCGCGCGCGAAGCCTTGCGCTGCTCCGAGGGGTACATCGCTCACGTCGACGGGCCCGAGTTCGATGGGCATTGGGCTGCCCACGGCGATCCGATGGAAGCCGCCCTGGACTGCTTCGCCCGACGGGTTCACGCATCTGCGGCGCCGGTCGCGCTCGTGCACCGCTTCCCCTTCACCCCGGATCGTCGGCGCATGTCGGTTGCCTACGCCGACGGCGTCGCAGTGAAGGGCGCCCCTGATGCGGTGCTCCCACTCTGCGCGCCGGACCCGTCGGCAGAGGCCGTGGTCGACGACATGACATCGCGCGGACTTCGCGTCCTGGCCGTGGCGCGAGGGCCGGCCCGGACATCCTCGGACGTCGAGGAGATCGAGCGCGACCTCACGCTCGTGGGGATCCTCGGACTCGAGGATCCACCCCGACCGGGCGTGGGCCAAGCCCTCGAGGCATGTCGCGCCGCCGGCATCACCGTCCTCATGGTGACGGGCGATCACCCGGCGACAGCCGCGGCTATCGCAACCGAGGTGGGCCTACGTCCACCCGACGGACTCGTCATCACGGGCGCGGAACTCCCGGCCGACGACGCCGAGCTGGCCAGGCTCCTGGACCGCCCGGGCACGGTGGTCGCGCGCGTGACGCCACCGGACAAGCTGCGCATCGCGCGGGTGCTGCGCGGCCAGGGGCACGTCGTCGCAATGACCGGAGACGGAGTCAACGACGTACCTGCGCTGCGCGAGGCCGACATCGGGATCGCCATGGGCATGTCCGGCACCGATGTCGCCCGCGAGGCCGCCGACCTCGTCCTGCTCGACGATCACTTCGACTCGATCGTCGCCGGCATCGCGCAAGGGCGGGCCACCTACGTCAACATTCGACGCTTCCTCACCTACCACCTGACCGACAACGTCGCCGAGCTCGCACCCTTCGTCGTATGGGCCCTGTCCGGAGGGCAGATCCCCCTGGCTCTCGGAGTGCTCCAGGTGCTGGCCATCGACATCGGCACCGATACGTTCGCTGCGGCGGCCCTGGGCGCCGAGCCTCCCGCGCGGGACGTGCTCCAGCGGCCACCGGTCTCCGGGGCGCTTCTCAATCGCACGGTGCTGCTGCGTGCCTTCGGCATCATCGGGCCCGCGATCGCCGTTGCCAGCATGGCCGCGTTCTTCGCCACCTACCTGGCTGCCGGGTGGCGCGTCGGCGACGCGTTCCCCGTCGGTCAGGTGGCCTTCATGGCCTCCGGGGCGGCGTTCGCGACAGTCGTGCTCGGCCAGACGGCCAACGCCTTTGCCTGTCGCAGCAGCACACGATGGCCCGGCGCCCTCGGCTGGACCACCAATCGCCTGCTCATCCCCGCCGTGATCGCCGACCTCGTCATCGCCGGCCTCATGCTCGGTGTGCCCTTCTTGGCCCAGGCCCTCACTCAGGCACCGCCCGGGCTTGCCGGCTGGTGCATCGCCGTCGGGACGATGGGGCTCGTCCTTGCCCTCGACGCCACATACAAGGCGATGCGGCGCAGGTCGCGCCGATCCGGTCGCGCATAGGAGCGGGCGCTCCGCCCGTTATCGACGCTAAGGGGCCGCATCACGTCGATTGCGGGCGGAGTCCGGGCGCGGAGCACCCGCGGGTAGTCAGGGCGATGAAGCGGGGCGAACGAAAACGCGAAGGTGCACCCCGGGCACCGGCTCGTGATCCCTACTCGCGACAGGGGTGAATCCGTGGGCGAGGTAGAGCTGGGCCGCCGGCTCATTGCCCTCGATAACGCTGCACACGAGTGACTGGCCATCCGCACGCGCGATGACCGCCTCCAGTAGCGCCTGGGCGATGCCCTGGCGCCACGCATGGGGCGCGACGGCCATGAAACGGAACTCCACCTCGCCGGGCTGGGCGACCTCGGCCAACGGGACCCCGGCCGGAGCGATGGCGACGGTGCCCACAAGCTCACCCTGGCGCAAGGCGACGAGGACCTCCGCATGCACCGCGTGCCCGGGCGCATCCCTCAGCACGGCGGCATAGCCGACCTCTTCGGTCGCCATCCCGTAGCCCGCGACATAGGCCTCCACTCGGAGCTCGCCCACCGCGGGGAGTTCCTCCGGCAGCGCCTCACGGATGACCAGCGGCGGCGTGGTGCGCGCGAGGAAGGACTCACGTCGTACGACGACCCGAGTCACCTGCCCCTGAGCGATGAGGACCAGGCCCTGACCAGCGTCGTGATGAGCCGTCACCCCGAAGCGCAAGAGCCGGCCGTCACGGTGGGTTATCTCCGCGTGCGTGTCCACCCGGGCGCCCAATGGCGTCGCCGCCAGGTGCTCGATATCCACACGCGTGCCGACACTCGTCTCGTCAGCTCCAAGCTCCGGACATGCCTCGACAGTGGCCGCTTCCAGCCAGGCGATGAGACGTGGAGTGGCGAGGACGGGCACGTCACCGCTTCCGAGGGCGATCGCGGTATCCGCGGACGTGACGATGTGAGACCGCGGCATCAGCCTGCGGTGAGAGACAGGGTGACAAGCACATCGCCCTCATGGACGACATCACCCGGTCGCACGGGGATGTCGACGACGGTGCCCGCCGACTCGACGATGACGGGGATCTCCATCTTCATGGACTCAAGCAGCAGCACCGTGTCGCCGACGACGACGTCGGTGCCCGGCTCAACCAGGACCGAATGGACCTGGGCGACCATCTCCGCGCGGATCTCCGCGGCCATGGCCTAGGAGTTGGGGCGCTTGCCGTGGTTGGCGCCGCTCTTCTTACGAGCCTTCTTCTTGCGGCCGCGCTTGCTCATGTCAGCTCCCTGAGTGTCGGAGATCGTGCCGAGGGGCGCCCATCGTGGCACATGCCCCCTCCGGAGCGGCAGGCGAGTCGGGCCCGAGACGGGTCAGATCTGGCGGCGGTAGGTGATGCGCACCTCGGAGATCCGGGCCACGATCCGCACGCGGAGCTCCTCGGGGGCCCGCTCCTCGCAGCAGGTGCGGTGGACGAGCGCCTTGACGACCTGCTCGAGGCGGTACTGCTCTGCGCAGTCAGGGCAGGCGTCGAGGTGGCCCGCGATAGACACGGCCGAGGCCGCGTCCAACTCCTGGTCGAGGTAGTCGTAGACGCGGGACAGGGCATCACCGCAGGTGCAGGGCGACGCGTCTCCGGGCATGCAGTCGCTCATGACCCACCCCCGTCCGGCACGAGGTAGCCCTCCGAGATCGCGTACTCCTCCAGTTGCGAGCGCAACTGCTTGCGCCCGCGATGCAGGCGCGACATCACGGTGCCGATCGGCGTGTCCATGATGTCGGCGATCTCCTGATAGGAGAAGCCTTCGACATCCGCGAGGTAGACAGCCATGCGTCGCTCTTCCGGCAGGGCTGCGAGCGCATCGTTGATGACGCCGTTGGGCAGCCGGTCGAGCGCCTCGGCCTCCGCCGAACGCAACTCTCCGGTCGCGTACGCCTGCGTGTGCTGCATCTGCCAGTCGTCGAGATCGTCCGTGTGCGTCTGGAGAGGCTGACGCTGCTTCTTGCGATAGGTATTGATGAAGGAGTTCGTGAGGATGCGGAAGAGCCACGCCTTGAGGTTGGTGCCCTCGGTGAAGGAGTCGAAGGCAGCGAAGGCCTTGACGAAGGTCTCCTGCACGAGATCCTCGGCGTCCGCGGGGTTGCGCGTCATGCGCAGCGCGCCACCGTAGAGCTGGTCAAGGTAGGGCAGCGCGTCGCGCTCGAATCGCGCGGTGCGCTCCTCGTCCGTCTCCGCGCTCACGGCGACCGTGGCAGCATCGACCTGGGGCTCATCCATCACTGCCGAGGGTACGCCGACCCCCGCGGGACCCAGATCGGGCCGGAGAACGGGCAGCCCCTCCACAGGGGGCATCGACGCCTGACCGGTCAGCACGACTCCCCCAACGCCCTCAATCAACCCGCTATTCCCCTCCCGACCCCTCCAGCGGCCGGACCAGGTCCGGCCCCTGATTGCGCACGGAGTTGACCGCGGTGGACACCGGGTAGATGTCCCAGAAGCCGGGCCGCGACGGAGCCAGGAGCTCGGCGAGCACCTGCGAGCCCGGGGTCGCGGGGTCGAGCCAGGCATCGCGCTGCTCCGGCAGCACGGCCACGGGCATCCGATCGTGGATGCGCCCGACCTCGTCGCGCGCACTCGTCGTGATGATGGTGGTTGACAGCAGCCACGCGCGCGGATCCTCGTCGTCCTCGACGTCCTTGTCCCGCCACCATTCATAGAGTCCGGCCATCGCCAACCCTGTGCCATCCGCGGGGTGGAGGAAGTAGGGCTGCTTGGCCGGCTTCTTGCCCGCTGCGGTGAGCACGCCCTCCGGGGGTGCCTGCCACTCGTAGAACCCGTCCGCCGGCAGGAGGCAGCGTCGTGAGGCCAACGCGCGCTTATACGACGGCTTCTCTGCGACGGTCTCCGCTCGCGCATTGATCATCCGGTTGCCGATCGCGGGATCCTTCGCCCACGACGGCACCAGACCCCAGCGCGCCACAT
>CAYYZU010000128.1:0-5900 GCA_964476205.1 uncultured Actinomyces sp.
GAAGTGCTCAGCGACCCCGAGAAGCGCCAGATGTACGACCTCGGCGGCGATCCGCTACGTGCGGGAGGCGGCGGTTTCGGAGCCACTTTCGACTTCGGCGACATCATGGACGCGTTCTTCGGTGGCGGACAGCGCCGCGGCCCGCGTCCACGTCAGCGGCGCGGCCAGGATGCCCTGATTCGACTCCAGGTCGATCTTGCGGAGTCCATGACCGGTTCCACCCGAGAGGTGCAGGTCGACACCGCCGTCCGCTGCGAGGCCTGCCAGGGCGCGGGCATGGCCCCCGACACGCAACTGGCCACCTGCCCGATGTGCAAGGGGCACGGCGAGATCCAGAACGTCCAGCGCTCCTTCCTCGGCCAAGTGATGACGGCCCGTCCGTGCCCGCAATGCCAGGGATTCGGCACGACCATCCCGCACCCGTGTGTGGAGTGCGCTGGCGACGGTCGTGTGCGCACGCGCACCACGATCGGCGTGCGCATCCCGCCGGGTGTCGATACGGGCACGCGCATTCAGCTCGCGGGACAGGGCGAGGTGGGTCCCGGTGGTGGCGAGTCCGGGGACCTCTACGTCGAGATCGTCCAGACCGCCCACCCCGTCTTCGAGCGACGCGGCGACGATCTCGTGTGCACGGTCGAGGTGCCCATGACGGCCGCTGCCCTGGGCACCGGTATCGACCTGGAGACCCTGGACGGCACCGAGCAGGTCGAAGTCCGACCCGGCACGCAGCCGGGCGCGGTCCTCACTCTGCGTGGTCGCGGGGTCCCACACCTGCGCGGATCAGGTCGCGGCGACCTGCATATCCAGCTCGACGTGCGCACGCCCACCCGCTTGGACACGGAGCAGGAGGGATACCTGCGGAGTCTCGCGCGTGCCCGCGGCGAAGAGGGCATGACCCTGCGTGCCGCCGAGCAAGCTGCGACCGACGAAGCTGGCGGATTCTTCTCGCGCCTGCGCGGCGCGTTCAGCGGACGCTGAGGATGGCGGCGCCGGTCTTCTTCGTCGATCCGGGCAACGAGCCCGATGCCGACGGCGTTGTCAGCGTCACCGGCGACGAAGCGCGTCACGCCTCACAGGTCGTCCGTTTGCGCGCGGGGGAGCGGGTCGACCTCGTCGATGGCGCGGGACGGCGCTTCGAGGGCACGGTGCGCTCCGCCACGCGCGATCGCCTCGATGTCGTCGTCGATTGCATCGTCGACGAGCCCGACCCCGCACCGCGCATCGTCGTCGTGCAGGCACTGGCCAAGGGTGATCGGGGCGAGCAGGCAGTCGCTGCCATGACTGAGGTGGGTGTCGACGTCATCATCCCGTGGTCGGCCGAGCACTGCATCACCCGATGGTCTGGCGAGCGAGCCCAGCGAGGCGTGGACAAGTGGCGTGCGACGGCTCGCGCATCCGCCAAGCAGGCGCGGCGATCACGCGTACCCGACGTCCTACCCCTGCACTCCACCGCAGACCTCGGTGCCCGGCTTGCGGACGCCGCGCTCATCATCAGCCTCGATGAGTCCGCGCGCGAGCCTCTCGCGGGGATCGACGTCCCCGGCACCGGCGACGTGGTGCTCGTCGTCGGTCCCGAGGGTGGCCTCTCGGATGCCGAGCGGGAGCACCTGGCCGGACTTGGTGCGCGTCTCGCACGTCTTGGCCCCACGGTCCTGCGCACGTCGACGGCTGGCCCCGTCGGGGCGGCGGTGGTCCTGTCGGCCACCTCCCGCTGGGGAGCGTCCGAATGACCGTCGCCACGACTATTGCCCGCGTGCCAGGATGACCGCGTGACCGACTGCCTCTTCTGCCGGATCTCGGCCGGCGACATCCCCGCCGACATCGTCGCGCGCAGCGACCGCGCGCTCGCCTTCCGCGACATCCAGCCGCAGGCGCCTGTGCACGTCCTCGTCATCCCCGCGGAGCACTACGACGACGTGCCCGCGGTCGCCGAGGCCGACCCGGCGCTCGCGGCGGAATTGCTGGCCCTGGCCGCCCAAGTTGCCCGCCAGGAGGGGGTTGCCGCTTCAGGGCATCGCCTCGTGGCCAACACCGGTCTCGAGGGTGGTCAGTCGGTGGGGCATGCCCATATCCACGTCCTGGGTGGTCGCCCGCTCGGCTGGCCCCCCGGCTGACGATAGGATTCGGTCCACATGAGCACCTCCTCTCAGGCCACCATCACCATCCCGGCGTCCCAGCCGATGGTTGCCTTGCTCGGCCCGGGAGACGAGTTGCTGCGCGTCGTTGAAGCGGCCTTCCCTGACGCTGACATCCACGTCCGTGGCAATGAGATCCGCATCGCCGGATCCGCTGACGATGTCGGCCTCGTCGAGATCCTCGTGGCTGAGATGCTCGCCGTGCTCCGCACGGGCCAGGGGCTGACAACCGAGTCCGTCGAGCGCAGCATCGCGCTCCTGCGCGCAGGCACGCGGCCCGCGGAGGTTCTCTCCACCAACATCCTGAGCTCGCGCGGCCGCACGATTCGAGCCAAGTCGCTCAACCAGAAGCGATACGTCGAGGCGATCGACACGCACACCGTGACCTTCGGCATCGGACCCGCCGGCACCGGCAAGACCTACCTAGCCGTCGCCAAGGCCGTGCAGGCACTGCAGGCCAAGAAGGTCACGCGCATCATCCTCACGCGCCCGGCCGTCGAGGCAGGGGAGCGACTGGGCTTCCTGCCAGGCACGCTGTCGGAGAAGATCGACCCCTACCTGCGGCCGCTGTACGACGCCCTGCACGACATGCTCGATCCCGATTCCATTCCGCGACTCATCACCGGCGGCACCATCGAGATCGCGCCCCTCGCCTACATGCGCGGGCGCACGCTCGACGACGCCTTCATCATCCTCGACGAGGCGCAGAACACGACCGCCGAGCAGATGAAGATGTTCCTCACCCGACTGGGCTTCGGCTCGACCATGGTCGTCACGGGTGACGTGACGCAGGTGGATCTGCCCTCGTCGACCACCTCGGGCCTGTCGGTCGTCCAGGACATCCTCGGGGGCATCAACGACGTGGCCTTCTGCACGCTCACGTCAGCCGATGTTGTGCGCCATCGCCTCGTCGGCGAGATCGTCGAGGCCTACGGCCGTTACGACGCCACGGTGGGCCTGCGGCCGGCCGCGCCGCACCGCGGCCCGCGCAGGGCGTGAGCCATGGCGATCGACATCGATGACTCTTCCGGCGTGAGCTGGGTCGACACGGCCCTCCTCGAGGCTCAGGCCGCCTATCTGCTCGACCGTCTCCACCTCGATCCCGACGTAGACGTCTCCATCCTTCTCGTCGACGAAGAGGAAATGGCGCGACTGCATGTCGAATGGATGGATGAGCCCGGCCCCACCGACGTGCTCTCCTTCCCCATGGACGACCTGCGCGCGGGCGATCCCTCTGGCCCCCGGGTCGAAGGGATTCTCGGCGACATCGTGCTGTGCCCGACCGTTGCCGCAAAGCAGGGCGAGGCGGCCGGGCATGCGGCGGACGTCGAACTCGCGCTCCTGCTCACGCATGGGGTGCTCCACCTCCTTGGGCACGACCATGCCGAGCCCGAGGAGCACGAGCTGATGTTCGCCCTGCAGGCAGAGCTCCTCCAGGGCTGGCTGGCGGTGCCTCGATGAGCACCGATGTGTGGCTCGTCATCCTCGCGATCGTCCTCGTCGTCGTGGCTGCTCTCCTCGTCATGGCCGAGACGGCGATTGGGCGCGTGTCGCGCGGGCGCGTGGAGGAATTGCAGCGCGACGGCGTACGCGGCAGCGCGCGGCTCCTCGACGTCGTGGCCGATCGACCCCGCTACGTCAATGTCCTTCTCTTCCTGTCGACCATCGCGTCGGTCACCGCGATCGCGCTCGTGTCCTATGTCGGCATCGCGGGGCTTCAGGAGGATCGCGGCTGGCCCGTGTGGTTGGCGCTGCTGGTCGTCGTCGCGATCATGGTGGTCGTCAACTACGTCGTGCTCGGCGTCGCCGCGCGCACGCTGGGCCGACAGCATGCCGACCGGATCGCGCTGCGCTCTGCGGGGGTCGCGAGCCTGCTCGCCGGCATCCTCGGCCCCTTCGCAACCTTCCTCATCATCCTGGGCAATGCACTCACGCCCGGACGCGGCTACCGCGAGGGTCCCTTCGCGACGCAGGCGGAGCTACGCGAGCTCGTCGACATCGCCGAGGCCGAGGATCTGATCGAGGACGACGAGCGGCAGATGATCCACTCCGTCTTCGAACTCGGCGACACCTTCGCGCGCGAGGTCATGGTGCCGCGCACGGAGATGATCTTCATCGAGCGGCATAAGACCCTGCGCCAGGCACTCTCGCTGGGCCTGCGATCGGGCTTCTCTCGCATCCCGGTCATCGGCGAGAACTCCGACGATGTCATCGGCATCGTTTATCTCAAGGACGTCGTGCGACGGGTCTTCGACCGCCGCGACGCGGAGCAGACCGAGACGGTCGAGTCGCTCATGCGACCGGCCTTCATGGTCCCGGACAGCAAGCAGGTCGATGAGCTGCTCAAGGACATGCAGGCGGCTCGCACGCACATGGCGATCGTCGTCGACGAGTACGGCGGCACCGCGGGAATCGTCACCATCGAGGACGTGCTCGAGGAGATCGTGGGTGAGATCGACGACGAGTACGACACCGCCGCTCCCGAGGTAGCCCGGCTCGATGACGACTCGGTCCGCGTGAGTGCGCGCATGCACGTGGATGACTTCGCGGACCTCGTCGACATTGACGTGGAGTCCGAGGACGAGGGAGTAGACACGATCCTGGGGCTCATGGGCAAGCGGCTTGGCCGTGTCCCCATCCCCGGTGCCACCATCGACATCGACGGCTGGCGCCTCACCGCGGAGCAGGGAATGGGCAGGCGCAACCGCATCGGCAGCGTCCTCGCCGTGCGCATCGAGCCTGAAGACGAAGCCGGATCGCCGCGGTGGATCGGGGTCGACGATGACGACTGAGTCGCTGTCCGAGGAGGACGCCAAGCTCGTCACTCTTGCGCGAGGCGCGCGTGGTCGAGTGGGAGCGGCGCGTGGCGCTGCGGTCCGCGATGAGACAGGACGCACCTACTCCGCTGCCGACGTCTCCCTGCCGTCCCTGCAGATCAGCGCTCTGCAGCTGGCGGTCGCGCAGGCGGTGGCTGCTGGCGCGCGGGGAGCAGAGGCGGCCGTCGTCGTCGGTGACGACCCGGCGGACGACGCAGGTCGCGCCGCCCTCGCAGACCTGGGCGGTGCTGACGTGACCGTCTACCTGTGCGCGCCCGACGGCACGGTGGTCTCGATGCTGACTGCCGGCGCATGAGCGCGGCTGTCGTGACGGCGCAGGAGCGTCGCGGGGCTGCTGCCGCGGTGCTCGGATCCGCCGCCCTCTTCGGCACGTCAGGCACCGCTCGCGCGCTCCTGCAGCCGGCCGCCCCGGCACCCGGCGCCGCGGCCGCACGACTGATCGTTGGGGCTGCCGGCCTCGTCGCCTGGGCATCGCGCACGGTCGAGGGGCGTCAGGCGCTGCTGCGGCTGTGGCGCATGCCGATCATCTGGGCGATGGGTCTCACGGTCGCGGCGTACCAGGTCTTCTTCTTCCTCTCCATGAGTCGCACGGGTGTGGCCGTGGGCACCCTGGCAAGCCTCGCGCTCACGCCCTTCATGGCGGGGATCCTCGGTTGGATCATGCGCGAGGGCGCACCGGGCTATGTCTGGCTCGTGTCGACCATCCTCGCGATCGTGGGCGTCACCCTGCTCACGGTCGGCGCGGGCGATGGCCGTGACGTGCTGGGTATCGTCTTCGGCCTGCTTGCGGGAGCGTCGTACGCCTTCTACACGGTCTTCGGCGTGCGCTTCGCACGTGCGGGTGAGCAGCCGACCCATGTCCTTGCGGCGTCCTTCGCGGTCTCCGGCGTACTCCTCATCCCGGTGTTCATCATGTCCGGCACGTGGT
>CAYYZU010000129.1:0-5867 GCA_964476205.1 uncultured Actinomyces sp.
ACGCGAGTTGCGGCGCGAAGGACGCCACATCCAGGAAGCGTGCGATGACGAGGATCAGCAACTGGCCGACGAGGAGTCCGACGACGGCCACCACGATCGGAAGGCCGGCGGCAACAAGGCTGCCGAAGAGAATGATGAGGATGACGATCGCCGCGAGGATGCCGATGCCCTCGCTCGATCCCGGTCCGCCCTGTGCCGCAGTGAGAATCTGACCGGTCGCGCCCACCTGCAGCGCCGGGGTGTTGGCGGCCTCCACGGCGGAGACAAAGGCGTCGGCCTGAGTCGCATTGGCGACCGCGGGGCCGGCACCGGTGAAGGTCACCGTGGCGTAGGCGACCGTGCCGTCCTTGCTGATCGTGGAGGTGGCTTCCTTCGCCGCGCGATTGGCCTTGAGCAGGTCGAGGAGCTGCTGCTGCGCGGCCTCCGGGGTGCCCTCAGGGAAGGTCACATCGGTCGTGCCCTTCTCGAAGGCCTCCGTGACCTGCTTCGCGAACTCGGGAGGGGTGCCCGGTGGGAAGTCTGGCGCTGCCGACTGCTTCTTGGGGCAGCTCGGGCCGTAGTCCTTGCCGTAGGGCGACGTGATGCAGGTGACGCCGTCGATCCCGGCGACCTTCGTAAGCAACGCGTCGATCTCGCCCTTCACGGACTCGTCATCGACGGTGCCGGAGGACGGCGACCACACCACCGTGGCCGAGTTGGTGCTCGCGTCCTGGGCTGAAACCTCCTCGAGGAAGTCCTGTGCCAGCGCGGACTGGGTGTTGGGTAGCGAGAAGGAGTCGTTGAACTTGCCGTCCAGCGTGACGGCGAAGAGGCCGACGACGACGACCGCCACAAGCCACGTGAGGAGAGCGATGACCGGCCTGCGAATGGCCCACGCCGATATAGGCCCCATGGATCTCCCTCGCGGATAAGCCCCCCTGGTCCGGTGGGCCCTGTCTTCTGTGGGCCCGTGGGCCCGCGCCCTGCGGGCTGGGCAGACGCTATCGCGCCAGGACTACCCTGCAGGAGTGATCGCTGTACGCCGTCTCGGCCTCGGGTCCGATGGACCGGGGCTTGTGGGCTACGAGGATGCGTGGGACCTCCAGCGGCGCACCCATGCCGACGTCGTGGCTGGCACCGCGCCCGACACCCTCTTCCTCCTCGAGCATGAGGCCGTCTACACGGCGGGGCGGCGTACCGAGCCCCTCGATCGGCCGATGGACGGCACTCCGGTGATCGATGTGGACCGCGGCGGTCGCATCACCTGGCACGGACCCGGGCAGATCGTGGGCTATCCGATCGTGCGGCTTCCCATGCCGCTGGACGTGGTGGGTCATGTGCGGCGCCTGGAGGATGCCCTCATCGCGGCGTGCGGCGATCTGGGACTCGCGACGACACGTGTCGCAGGCCGCAGCGGAGTCTGGGTGGCCGCCGACGACCGCGGCCCGGACCGCAAGGTGGCCGCCATCGGCGTGCGCGTCGCGCAGGGAGTCACGCAGCATGGATTCGCACTGAACTGCGACTGCGACCTGGGCGCCTTCGATCGCATCGTCCCCTGCGGCATCCGCGACGCCGGAGTCACCAGCCTCACCGCCGAGCTCGGCCGCCGGGTGACAGTCCAAGAAGCGCTCCCCATCGTCGAGACCCGCACCCTCGAGGCCCTCTCGGGCCAGGTCGTAGGCTCGACCGCGTGACCGAGCGCAAGCTGCTCCGCCTCGAGGTGCGTAACTCCGCCACCCCGATCGAGCGCAAGCCCGAATGGATCCGCACGCGCCTGCGCACCGGCCCGGAGTACACCGCGGTGCGCTCCCTGGTCGAGAGCGAAGGGCTGCACACGGTCTGCCAGGAAGCAGGCTGCCCCAACATCTACGAGTGCTGGGAGGACCGCGAGGCGACGTTCCTCATCGGCGGTGAGCAGTGCACAAGGCGGTGCGACTTCTGCCAGATCGACACCGGCAAGCCGGCCGAGCTCGACCGCGACGAACCGCGTCGCGTCGCCGACTCGGTGCGCACCATGGGGCTGCGCTACGCCACCATCACCGGCGTCGCCCGCGACGACCTGCCCGACGGCGGTGCGTGGCTGTACGCGGAGACCGTTCGCCTGGTCGGCGAGATCTGCCCCGTCGAGGTACTCATCCCCGACTTCAACGGACGCCCCGAACAACTCGGCGAGGTCTTCGCGGCGGCTCCCGCAGTGCTCGCCCACAATCTCGAGACCGTGCCGCGGGTCTTCAAGCGCGTGCGCCCTGCCTTCGACTACGCGCGCTCCCTCGACGTCATCACGCAGGCACGCGACGCCGGCCTCGTGACCAAGAGCAACCTGATCCTGGGCCTCGGCGAGACCGACGAGGAGGTCGACGAGGCACTCGTGGATCTCCACGCGGCCGGATGCGACCTCATCACGATCACGCAGTACCTCCGGCCCACACCCCGCCACCACCCGGTCGAACGCTGGGTGCCCCCGGATGACTTCGTCGCGTGGGCGGATCGAGCACGCGCGATCGGCTTCGTTGGCGTGATGAGCGGACCACTCGTGCGCTCGAGCTACCGCGCCGGACGTCTCTACGCCGAGGCTGTCGCTGCACGTGAGGCCGGACGCCTCGCGTGAGCGAGGGCACGGTCGCCGCCGTACACATCTGGCCGCCCGGAGCCGACGTGCCCGAGGCAGTCGATGAGTTGCACCTGGACTGGGGCGGCGCTGTCGGCGACCGACACCACGGGGTGACCATGTCCTCCGACACGCGCCAGAAGGAAGTCTTCGCTCGCGGGACGGAGATCCGCAATCACCGCCAGCTCTCCATCGTGGACCTGGCCGAGCTTGCTGCGATCGCGCAGGGGCTCGGCATCGAGGATCTCGCACCGGGGACCATCGCCGACAACATCTGCACCGAGGGACTGACCGACCTGACGTCACTGGCGCCGCTCTCCCGCCTGGTGTTCGCGAGCGGAGCTGTGCTCATGACGGGTGGGTTCAATACCCCCTGCACGATCGCGGGGCGCATGGTGGCGGCGCGCTACGGCAGCGCGCCGGAGCGCTTCCCCAAGGCCGCCTGGGATCTCCGCGGGATCACCGGCTGGGTCGAGCGCCCCGGCCCGATCCGCCCGGGCGACTCCGTGAGGGTCGTGCCCCCCACGGGCATGTAGCGCTGGCGAGTTTCTTTAATTTCTATTTGATGTAGCGTCAGGGGGTGTCCCCCCGGGCGCTGCTCGGCGGCGCACTCTCGTCGCTCCTGGCTGCCGTGACCCTGGTAGGAATGCCCGCGCTCACGGCGACCCCGGCACAGGCGTCGACCCAGCAGATCTTCGACGGCCCTAACGGCGCGGTGAATGCCCTCGCGGTCGCGGCCGATGGCACCGCTTACCTGGGCGGCACGTTCACCGCCTGGGGGCCGCAGACCGGAGGCGGCGCAGTCATGGATCCTGTTACCGCAGCCGTGGACCGCACGTTCCCGCCCGTGACCGGCACCGTCTCAGCGGTGGTCGACGACGGCGCGGGCGGCTGGTACATCGGTGGCAACTTCACCCACGTCGCTGGAGTGGCACGCAGCAGGTTGGCCCACATCCTCCCGTCAGGCGCGCTCGACGAGTCGTGGGTGCCGCAGGCCAATAACGACGTCGCTCGCCTGGTGAGGTCCGGCAGCGTCATCTACGCCGGTGGGGTGTTCACCGTCATGTGCGGGGCTGGTAGTAGTTGCGGCTCCTCCGTCACACGTCAGTACCTCGCCGCCATCAACAGCGACGGCACCATCAACCCCTGGAACCCAAATGCAAACAGTGACGTCCTCGGAATGGCGGTCTCAAGTGATGGCGCGACCATCTACGTCGGAGGCAACTTCACGTCGATGTGCGGTGCCGGCAGCAGTTGCGACCAGACGCCCCAATCGCGGAGTTACCTCGCTGCGATAGGGACTGACGGCGCCCTGGGCTCGTGGAGTGCCACACCGGGCGCAGGCACGGGAGGCACATGGGTTCGCTCGCTCGCAGTCTCAGGATCCCGGATCTATGTGGGTGGCAACTTCACCACCATGAACGGCAGCACCCGGCGCGGACTCGCAGCGGTCAGCACAGCCGGGATACTGGACGCCTCCTGGTCTCCCAGCGTCACCGGCGGCTACCCCGACGCGGTGCTGCTCGCCCGGTACATGGAGGCGCGCACCGTCTATGTCGCTGGCGACTTCACCACGATCAATTCGTCCACGCGTCCCTATCTTGGAGCCGTGAGCGCCTCGGATGGCGCGACGACGTCCTGGTACCCCAACCCCAGCGGCAAGATTTGGGGGTTGGCGGTATCCGGCTCCACGGTCTATGCGGCCGGCGAGTTCTCGAACGTGTGTGGTGGGGGAAGCAGCTGTGAACAGTCCGCCCAGACGCGCAATCGCTTTGCGGCATTCGGCTCCGACGGATCTCTCACGGCTTGGGATCCCAATGTCAACAACAGCGGCTACCTGAACACGGTGGCTATCTCCGGCTCCTCCGTTTACATCGGCGGGAACTTCAACACGGTTGGAGAAACCTCGCGCAATCGCCTGGCAGCGGTCGGCCCAGACGGCTCACTCACCTCCTGGGATCCCAGTGCCAACGGCACGGTCAGCGCCATCGCCGTGTCAGGAAGCACGATCTACGCCGGAGGAGCGTTCACGACCATCGGTGGGGTCACGCGCAATCGCCTGGCCGCGGTAGGGACCGACGGAACGCTCGGGGCCTGGAACCCTGACTCAGGCGGCACGGTCAGCGCGATCGCTATCGCGGATGACACGATGTACGTAGGCGGTGCCTTTACCACCATCGGCGGCCAGACGCGCAATCGCATCGCAGCGCTCGACGATACCGGCGCAGCCCTGGCCTGGAATCCGAACGCCAACAACACCGTCAGCGCCCTCGCCGTATCCGGCAGCAACGTCTATGCGGGCGGGAGCTTCACCACCATCGGCGGCCAGACACGTAATCGCATCGCGGCCCTCGACTCCACGGGGGCAGCCCTGGCCTGGAATCCGAACGCCAACAACACCGTCAGCGCCCTCGCCGTATCCGGCAGCAACGTCTATGCGGGCGGGAGCTTCACCACCATCGCCCTCCAGACGCGCAATCGCATTGCGGCAATCAACTCCGGTGGATCAACCACGTCCTTCAATGCCAACGCCGGGAGCACTGTGAACGCCGTCTCCGTGTCGGGAAGCACCGTCTATGCGGGTGGCGCCTTCGCGAGCATCGGCGGAGCGAGTCGCTCGCGGGTCGCGGCAATGACTTCAGGCGGCACGGCCACGTCATGGGATCCGAGCGCCAACAACACCGTGAGCGCGCTGAGGATTGCGGCATCCACCGCCTACGTGGGGGGATCCTTCACGTCCATCGGTTACCTGACGCGAGGTACCTACGCCGCCTACTTCGCGGCGATCCCGACGGCAGTCCCCAACGCTCCGGGGGCTCCCACAGCGGTCGCGGGCGATACGCAGGCGACCGTGAGCGTCACCCCGCCCGCATCAGGGGCCACGGTCACCTCCTACACCGTGACGTCGACACCCGACTCCCTCACATGCACCGTCGCCGGCGCGTCTGGGTCCTGCACGGTCACAGGTCTCACGAACGGCACGCCCTACACGTTCAGATCCACGGCGACCAACAGCGTGGGCACATCGAGCGCAAGTGCCGCTTCTGCAGCGGTCACGCCCTGGGCGCTGCCCACTGCTCCCACGGCCCTGGCGGCCACTCCCGGCAACACCACCGCGGAGATCTCCTTCTCTCCGGGCTCGGCGGGGTCCATGCCGATTACCAACTACGCCTACACCCTCGACGACAGCACCTGGACGGCCCTCTCCCCCGACGACACCACCAGCCCGATCACCATCACCGGGCTCACCAACGGGACGACCTACTCCATCAAGCTGCGC
>CAYYZU010000130.1:0-5859 GCA_964476205.1 uncultured Actinomyces sp.
CGGAGGTCTTCCGCGCCGGCATCGACTCGGTGCATCCCAGCCAGCGCATGGCCGCTCGCTCGCTCGGCCTCTCCTCCTGGCAGACCAACAGGTACGTCGTACTGCCCCAGGCCGTGCGCAATGTCACCCCGCCCCTGCTCAACGACTTCATCTCCCTGCAGAAGGACACCGCCCTCGTGTCGGTGCTCGGGCCCATCGAGGTGCTGCGCCAGGCGCAGATCGACGCGTCCTTCACCTTCAACTACACGCCCTACGTCGCAGCCGCATGCCTCTTCATCGCGCTCACCATCCCGATGACGCGCTTCACGGACTGGCTGCAGGCGCGTCAGCGGCGCCAGCGCGGATCGGGGTTCGCGACATGACGAGCGTCTCCGTCTCCGTCGAGGCCGTGTGGAAGTCCTTCGGCACCGAGTCGGTCCTGCGCGGCATCGATCTCGACGTGCACGAGCATCAGGTCGTCGTACTCATCGGCGCGAGTGGCTCGGGCAAGTCGACCCTGCTCAAGTGCATCAATGGACTCGAGCCCGTCGATGCCGGCCGCATCATGCTCGATAGCGACCTCGATGTCACCGCCTTTCGCACCGACCTCGATGCCGTCCGTCGCCGCGTCGGCATCGTCTTCCAGGCCTACAACCTCTTTCCGCACATGACCGTGCTCGACAACGTCACCCTCGGTCAGCGCAAGGTCCTCGGACGCTCCCGCGCGGAGTCCGAGGAGCGGGCACGCCGCCTGCTCGCGCGCTTCGGGCTGGAGGAGAAGGCGGGGGAGTACCCCGATCGCCTTTCCGGCGGCCAGCAGCAGCGCGTGGCGATCGTGCGCGCTGTCGCGATGTCTCCGGAGATCCTGCTCTTCGACGAGATCACTTCCGCGCTTGATCCGCTGCTGGTCGGCGAGGTGCTCGATGCGGTGCGCGAGCTCAAGGAGGAGGGCCTCACCATCGTCATGGCGACGCATGAGATGGGGTTCGCGCGCGAGGCGGCCGATCGCGTGTGCTTCCTCGACGGGGGTGTGGTCCTCGAAGAGGGACCTCCCGCCCAGGTTCTGGGGACACCGATTGAGCAACGTACTCGCGAGTACCTGGCGCGCTTCCTGGGATAAGAGGCTCCGCGCCCCTAACCTGGGTTCGTCCTGGGGCCTGGTGGCCCTCATCTGAACACTCGGAGGTACTCCATGGCATCGGTCGACCCCATGACCGGCCTGTCCTACGACGACGAGCGCGCGGTGGCCTCGGCCCTCGGGCGCAACTGGTGGGCCCTGCTCGTGCTGGGCATCGTCAGCATGATCGTCGGTGCGATCATCATCATCAATCCCGGTGGCTCCACCTGGGTCATCGCCGTTGTGCTGGCGATCTACCTGGTGATCTCCGGCATCGTCTCGCTGGTCCGCGCCTTCGGGCACGGCCTTCCCGGGAGCTACCGCGCACTTCTCATCATCTCCGGCGCCATCGGCCTGCTCCTCGGCCTGCTGATGTTCCGCTTCGGCGCGGAGGAGAAGGTCGAGATCTTCGGCATCTTCGTCGGTGTGTGGTTCCTCTTCTCCGGCATCCTCCAGCTCGTCAGCTCGTCCTCGGTCTCGCAGGGCAAGGGCTGGGCGATCTTCTCCGGCATCGTCTACCTGCTTGCCGGCATCGTCCTGCTCATCAACCCCTGGGCCGTCAGCATCTTCGTCTGGATTGCGGGCATCTGGCTGCTCGTGCTCGGCATCTTCGAGATCATCTCGTCGTTCCAGTTGAAGTCGCTGGCCAAGAAGGCCTCGGCCTAGCGCCCGATGCCCAAGGAGACCTCGCAAACCCTCGATCGGGGGCTTCGGGTCCTCTCGGTGCTTGCCGACTCCCCCGAGGGTCTCACCGTGACGGAAGTCGCGGCGGCCCTCGGGGTGAGTCGCACCGTCGTCTACCGGCTCATCGTCACCCTCGAGCAGCACGGCCTGGTGCGGCGCGGCGCCGACGGACGCTGCCGCCTCGGCCTCGCCGTACTCACCCTCGCCCGTCAGGTGCAACCCCTACTGCGGGATGCAGCCATGCCGGTCCTCCGGCGCCTTGCCGAGGGGATCGGCGCCACCGCCTATCTCGGGGTCGTGGACGGCCAGGACCTCCTCGCCGTCGCCGTCGCCGAGCCTCCGCGTTCCGACGTGCACGTGGCCTACCGACTCGGCTCACGCATCCCCCTTGAGCTCGGCGCCGCTGGTCGTGCCGTGCTCGCCGCCCGCACCGCCGCGGGGCGCCCGCTGGATCCGCCCTGGGTGGTGTCCACGGGCGAGTCCCCCGGCAGCAGCGGCATTGCAGCCCCGGTCCTGGGGATCCCCGGCGTCGAGGCGGCCGTGGGCGTCGCCGTCGCCGCCCCGCCCGAGGACGTGGGCCCACGAGTCGCCCGCGCCGCGCAGGAGATCGCCCGAGCCCTGGGCTAGGGCCCCCGCACTCGCTCTCCCTCGGATGTGATGCAGATCGCCCTGGGAATCCTCGCGAGGGACCCTTCGGCTGAGGCTCTCAGCGCGACACCCGACGTAGCCTGGAATGAATCGAAGGGAGCACCATGCGCCTGCGCGGGACTACCGCCCTCCTCGCCTCGGCTGCCGTCGCGGCTGCCACGCTCGTGGCTGCCCCTGCTGCATCCGCGGCCGAGCCGCCGCGGCCGATCGTCTCGGGCTGGTTCGGATGGTGGGCCTCGGACACTCAGATCTCCCAGATGGCCTCCGCCGCCGATGGCGTCGTGGGCGAGATCGCGATGTTCTGGTGGTCCTTCCAGGGGGAGAAGAACCCCCTCTGCCTCTACGACGCGGGCGACTACGACAAGGACGGCGCCTGGGGTGACCCCCTGTGCAAGAGCGCGACTCCCTGGACGACCCCGAAGTTCGATCGTCAGCGCAAGGCGCTCCAGGCTGCGGGGATCAAGGTCAACGCCTCCATCACCGACCTGGGCTCGGCTAATGCCGGCCAGTTGAGCGCGTATCTCGCTACGTCGAAGAACCGCAAGGCTTACGCAAAGCAGATTGCCGACTACGCCGTCAAGGCCGGCGTCGATGGCATCGACCTCGACTGGGAAGCCTTCGCGTTCGCGGACGGTCGCGATTCCTGGGAGGCGACCAAGCCGCGCTGGGTGGCGATGATCAAGGAGCTCTCGACTCAGCTCAAGGCACAGGGCCTCACGCTGTGGGCGACCGTCCCCGGTGGAGTGCCGCCGTTCTCCGGCACGGGCGCACCCAATCCCGGCACGGGCTACTGGGTCTATGCGTGGAGCGAGATCACGCCCTACGTCGATCGCCTCAACATCATGGCCTACGACTACAGCTGGAGCGTGCCAGGACCGATCGGCCCCAACGACTGGGCCGCTCTCGTGGCCAAGAGCGCGGTGCAGCAGGTGGGTGAGGAGTACGCCGACCGAGTGTGGATCGGTGCGCCGCAGTACGGCCGCAATTGGCCGATGCAGGTGGGCACAGGCTGGGCGGTCGACTCGGAGTGCCCCGCCGGGTGGAAGCCCACGACCACTCCTGTGCGCACGAGCGTCACGCCGATGACCGCTCGAGATCTCGCAGCCCGCGAGAAGGTCGAACCCACCTGGGACGCCAAGTCGGGCGAGTGGACCTTCGACTACTGGCTACCCACCGCGGGCAAGGTCGACAAGAAGGACCGCACCTGCGACGTCAAGCGTCGCGTCTGGTTCGCCGATACGCGCTCCGCGCTGAGCCGCGCCCAGATCGTGCCGGACCTCAAGATCGGCGGAATCGCCGTGTGGGACTTCGGCACGGTCAGTAGTGACTTCTACCCCCGCCTCGCCGACTATGGCCGCGAGATCGCACCCGCTGCCACGAAGGTGAGCGTCAAGGCGCCCAAGGCGACCACGCACGGCCGGACCATCTCGGTCAAGGTCGAAACCGAATCGCGCGCAGGTGCGGCGAAGGGTGCCGAGGCGACTCTCTACTTCCAGGCGCAGGGTGGGTCTGCCACCCGCGCGAAGGTCGAGTCGATCACTCTCGACGGCGAGGGCAAGGGCGTCTTCAAGGTGCCCGTCGAGGCGAGCGGCACCTGGACCGTGTCGGTGGAGGGCTCGTGGTCGCGAGCCGCGGGCGAGAGCGATCCGGCATCCACGACCGTGCGCTACGCCGTCAAGGCAGAGGCAAGTGCGACCAAGGTCTCCGTGGGCACATCCGTGACGATCACCGGCACGGTGTCACCCGGTGTCGAGGGCACGCCAGTCACCGTGCAGCGCCGGAGCGCGTCGGGTGCGTGGCGCGAAGTGGCCACGACGACGACCGGATCGGGAGGTGCCGTCACCACGACGGTGAAGCCGACCGTCGCCGGTGAGGCGTCCTACCGTCTCCTCGTCCCAGCATCCGCCACCATCGCCCAGGGCGCATCGGCTCGCATCGTGATCACCGTCGGCTGACGGCTCGCCGTACCCTGGAGCCGTGACCACGGCACCGACGGAACTCGAGCGACCGGATGTCGATGAGTCCGTGGGCACGGACGTGCCCTGGATCACCCTCGTGTGGAACGACCCCGTCAACCTCATGTCCTACGTCACCTACGTCTTCATGACCTACTTCCACTACTCGCGGGAGAAGGCGGAGAAGCTGATGATGCAGGTCCACCAGGACGGGCGCTCGGTGGTGTCATCGGGATCGCGCGAGGAGATGGAGCGCGACGTCGCCGCCATGCACTCCTACGGGCTCTGGGCCACGCTGGCCAAGGACGACAGTTGAGCGTCCACGGCTTCCGGCGCACCGCCACCGGCCGCATCGTGCTCCGCGTGGACGTCGTGGAGAAGGGCCTGCTCACGACCTTGCTCGAGCAACTCATCGATTTCGTCACGCCGGAGGGCGCCGCGGACGAGGATCCGCTCGTCAGCTTGGTGGGCCTGGACCCGGATGCCGAGCGCCCCGAGGACCCCGCACTGGCGCGGCTATTCCCCGACGCTTACCTTGACGACGCGGAGTTGGCCGCGCAGTTCCGCCGCTTCACTGAGCGCTCCCTGCGCGACACCAAACTCGCTCACGCAGCCACCGCGATCGAGACGCTGCGACGGTCCGGCGAGAAGGTCACGCTCAGCGTCGACGAAGCCGGAGCGTGGCTGGGCGCGCTCAACGACGTGCGGCTTGCCCTGGGCACGCGGCTCGGCGTGACCGAGGAGGGCATGGCCGAACTCGCCGAGTTGCCTGAGGATGACCCGCGGGCCGCGACGTTCCATGTCTACGACTGGTTGACCTACCTGCAGGAGACCCTGGTCCGCGCCGTCATGCCGTAAGCCGGCATGCCCTGACACGCGAAAGCGGCGGGACCCGAGGGCCCCGCCGCTTCCTTTGAGCTGTGAAGGACTACTTGCTCGAGGGAGCTTCCTTCATTTCAGCCTCGGCGAACTCCGGGCTGTCGTCCATCGACTTGATGCGGGCGATCTTGAAGATGAGCAGGCCGTAGAGACACTTGGCCAGCACGTCCGCGATCGAGTAGCCGACCTGGCGGTACACGAAGGAGTCCGCGCCGTCGAGGCCGAGCATCGGGAAGGCGTACGAGATCGGGTAGACGCCCCACGTGGCGAGAAGCAGCCAGCGCAGGCCAGCGAGCTCCTTGCCGACCTGGTTGGGCTGGCTCTTGGCCGCCCGACTGAGCTCCACGAAGAGCACGTACAGGATGTAGATGAACGGGATGGTGGAGAGCGCGCCCCAGATGGCCTTGCCCGTCATATCGGCGGTGATCTCGCCGGGGTAGCCGAGGATGATCATCAGGGCCGATGCAGGGATGAGCTTCCACAGCAGCGAGCGGCGCACCGCGGCGGGGAGTGCGAGCACTGCGACCGTTTCGAAGAGCAGCAGCGGCACGGTGAGCAGCCAGTCGACGTAGCGGTAGCCCTCGTTGAAGCCGTCGC
>CAYYZU010000131.1:0-5320 GCA_964476205.1 uncultured Actinomyces sp.
AAGCTGATGAGGAGATAGGACGCGAGGCCGACACCCTCCCAGCCGACGTAGAGCAGGAGGTAGTTGTCGGCGAGGACGAGTAGGAGCATCGCCGCGACGAAGAGGTTGAGGAACCCGAAGAACTTCCGCTTGTTCGGGTCGTGCTCCATATAGCCGAGCGAGTAGATGTGGATCAGGGATCCGACGATGGTGATGAGGAGCACGAAGACGATGGAAAGCTGGTCGAGCTGGAAGGCCACCGGTGCGGTGAAGCCGCCAACGAAGACCCACTCGAAGAGCGTCTGGCCGACACCCCGATCGTCAGCCGAACGACCGAGCAGGCCGACCAGCAGGGCGATGCCGTAGACCGCCGCGGCGACCACCATGAGCACGGCGAAGTAGGGGCCCCAGCGGTTGGTGCGACGCCCGCCCAGGAGCAGGACGGTCGCGCCCAGCAGGGGCAGGGCGATGAGCAGCCAGAGGTAGGAGAAGACCCCCGTCGCCTCCGCCAAGGGCTGGATGACGGGCGCGATCGCAGTCGCATCCGCCATCCGAGCAGCGCCGGTCCCGATCACGGCGCCTCCTTCTTCTTCACGTCATGTCCTTCTGTTACCCAGGGGCGTGTCTCGCCCCCGGGGCGGTCATCAGTACTTGAGCAGGTTCGGTTCGTCGATGGAGGCGGAGCGTCGCGACCGGTAGATCGCCACGATGATCGCCAGGCCCACGACGACCTCGGCAGCGGCGACCACCATGACGAAGAAGGCGATCACCTGTCCCTCGAGGTTGCCCTGCATGCGAGCGAAGGCGACGAAGGCCAGATTGGCCGCGTTGAGCATGAGCTCGATCGACATGAAGACGACGATCGCATTGCGGCGCACGAGCACCCCGACCGTGCCGATGGTGAAGAGCACGGCGGCCAGGATGACGTAGCTCTCGGGGCTCATCGCGGCTCTCCCGGAGAGGTGCCGGGATCATCGGCGACCGGGTGGTCGGCCGGCCCGAGCGCGGCGCGACCCGAGGCGAGGGCCTCGGTCTCGGCCACGGCAGCCGTGTCGACAGGTCGAAGGTCGCCGCGGGCGCGCAGCGGACCGGGCACGGAGATCTCGGAGACGGAGCCATCCGGCAGGAGCGCGGGTGTGTCGACCGCGTTGTGGCGGGCGTAAACGCCGGGAGCGGGCATCGGGCCGACGTGCTCGCCGCTGCGGACGCGCTCCTCGGAGAGCTCCCGCTGGGTGCGGCGCGGCTGCCACCGCTCGCGATGCGCGAGGACCAGTGCGCCCAGGGCGGCGGTGATGAGCAGGCCCGCGACGATCTCGAAGGCGAGGAGGTACTCGCCGAAGAGCAGGCGTGCGATGCCCTCGACGTTGCCGCCGTACTCCGCGTTGGCCGCATCGAGTCCGACCGCCGGCACGCCGCTCAACGCGGTGCCAATGGCGAGCACGAGCAGGATGCCGAAGCCAGCGGCGAGCAGGATGCCAACCACGCGCTGGCCCTTGAGCGTCTCGACGAGGGAATCGCTGGAGTCGACGCCGACGACCATGAGCACGAAGAGGAAGAGCATCATGACCGCGCCCGTGTAGACGATGATCTGCACCATCCCCAGGAAGGGCGCCGCGTTGGCGAGGTAGAGCACGGCAAGGCTGATCATCGTCAGGGCGACCCACAGGGCGCTGTGCACCGCACGACGCGACAGGATGAGGCCGAGCCCACCGGTCACGGCGAGCACGGCGCACACCCAGAAGACCGCGGCCTCCGCGGTGCTGGTGCCGGTCTCGGTCATGCGCGTCCCTCTCGCACAGCAGGCTCCTGCGTCTCGTACCAGATCTCGGAGTCCCCCTTGGGCTCCTGCTCCGGCACCGAGCCCGTGACCTTACCGGCGTAGTAGTCCTTCTCCGTGGTGCCGGGCACCATCTCGTGCGGAGGAGGGATCATGCCGGGAAGGAGGGGGGCGAGGAGGTCCTTCTTCTCGTAGATGAGATCGGCACGGTTGTCGTCTGCGAGCTCGTACTCGTTGGTCATCGTGAGCGCGCGCGTCGGGCAGGCTTCGATGCACAGGCCGCAGAAGATGCAGCGCAGGTAGTTGATCTGGTAGACGCGGCCGTAGCGCTCACCCGGGGAGAAGCGCGCCTCCTCGGTGTTGCTGTCGGCCTCGACGAGGATCGCGTCGGCGGGGCAGGCCCAGGCGCACAGTTCGCACCCGATGCACTTCTCCAGGCCATCGGCCCAGCGGTTGAGCTGGTGGCGGCCGTGGAAGCGGGGCTTGGGCGGATAGCGGTCGGCCTGCTCGGGGTACTCCTCCGTGACGACCTTCTTGAACATCGTCGCGAAGGTGACGCCGAAGCCGCGTACGGCGGGGGGCAGCTCAGGCATTGCCATCCTCCTCAGGTGCCTCGCCGGCGACGGCCTCGCTCACATCGGTGGCGGTGACCGCTGTGCCCGACACGGTCGCTCCGGCGAGAGCGCGCCTCGAGGTGTAGGTGAACTCCTGGCCCGGCAGCGGCGGCACCGGGTAACCGCCGGCGTAGGGGTCAAAGGGCTTGGCCGCCTCGGCTGCCGCCTCCTCCAGCTCGCGCTTCTCCTGGCGCGCCGTCCGCACCTGGAGGACCCAGGATCCGAGCACGATGGCGATCAGCGCACCGGCGCCGACGAGGAGCAGCTCCTGAGTAGTGACGGAGAATTCGTTGCGCACCACCCGCGCAGCGGCCACGATCACGATCCACACGAGCGAGGCCGGGATGAGGACCTTCCAGCCGAAGCGCATGAACTGGTCGTAGCGCAGTCGAGGGAGCGTCCCTCGCAGCCAGATGAAGACGAAGATGAAGAGCTGCACCTTGATGAGCCACCACAGCAGCGGCCACCAGCCAGTGTTGGCACTCTCCCAGATCGAGATCGGCCAGGGGGCGCGCCAGCCGCCCAGGAAGAGGGTCGTCGCCAGCGCGGAGACGGTGACCATGTTGATGTACTCAGCGAGGAAGAACAGGGCGAACTTGAGTGAGGAGTACTCCGTGTGGAAGCCGCCGACGAGCTCGCCCTCGGCCTCGGGGAGGTCGAAGGGCGCGCGGTTGGTCTCGCCCACCATCGCCGTGACGTAGATGAGGAACGACGGGAGCAGGATCACGGCGTACCAGATCGGCTCCTGTGCGGCCACGATGTCGGAGGTGGACATCGATCCGGCGTAGAGGAAGACGGCGACGAAGGACATCGACATCGCGAGCTCGTAGGAGATCATCTGGGCCGAGGAGCGCAGGCCGCCGAGGAGCGGGTACGTCGAGCCCGACGACCAGCCGGCCAGCACGATGCCGTAGATGCCGATCGAGGCCACGGCGAGGACGTAGAGCACCGAGACCGGGAAGTCGGTGAGCTGCAACGGAGTCTCGACGCCGAAGATGCTCACCATCGGACCGAAGGGGATCACCGCGAAGGCGATGAAGGCCATGGTCGCTGAGATGACAGGTGCGATCCAGTAGACAGCGCGATGCGCCGTCTTGGGGATGATCTCCTCCTTGAGTGCCAGCTTGAAGCCGTCCATGAGCGACTGCAGCAGTCCGAAGGGGCCCACGCGATTGGGACCCACGCGGGACTGCATGCGCGCGACGACGCGTCGCTCCCACCAGATCGTGAAGAGAGTGAGCAGCACGAGCATGCCGAAGATCGCGACCACCTTGAGGAGGACCAGCCACCACGGATCGTTGAACGTCATCTCGCTCATGCCGCACCTCCCGTGACGCGCACCCGAGTGCCATGCGATGCGCCGATGGCCAGGACTCGCGAGCCCTCGGAAGTCATCGGGACCCACACGGCGCCGTCGACGACATCAGCGATGCGCAGGGGCAACTCAAGCGACCCCTGGTCCGTGGACACGGTGACGCTCGCCGCCTGGCCGAGGCCGAGGGCCCGCGCTGTCTCCTCGCTCATGAGCGCCTCGGTCGGGCGCGCAGTGGCAGCCAGGTGTGGCTCGCCCTCCTGCAGCACCCCGGCGTCGAGGAGCAGGCGCCACGTCGCGAGAGCGACGGTGCCCACAGCATCGGAGGACGCCGGAGCCACCGACGGTGCCGCGGGTCGTGCGCCCGACCACATGCCCAGACGATCCATCTCGGCCCGCAGGGAAGCCACGTCGCCCGAGCCGAAGGCGACGTCCATGGCGTCGGCGATCATCGCCAGGACGCGACCGTCCGCGACGGACTGGGCGCCGTGGATGGCGGCGGAGAAGGGCTTCGTGCGCCCCTCCCAGTCCGTGAAGGAGCCAGCCTTTTCCGCGACCACAGCGACGGGGAAGACGACGTCGGCAACCTCGCTGACGTCGTTGTGATGAGTCGACAGCGCGACGAGGAAGGGGATATTGCTCAGCGCACGACGCAGGTCGTCGGCGCGCTCGTGGTCGGCGACCTCGACTCCCGCGACGAGCAACGCATCGACGCGGCGAGCCTCCTCGCGCTCAGTCGGAGTCGCATCGCCAAGGATGGCGTCGACGAGAGATTGGCCGGCACGACCACCCGTGGGCAGGGCGCTGACCTCCACACCCCAGACGGCGGCGACCTCCTCGCGGGCGCGAGGGTCGTCGGCGGGACGTCCGCCGGGCAGCAGGCCTGCGAGAGCACCCGCATCGAGTGCACCGCGCTCCCCCGCCCGTCGCGGAACCCAACCGAGACGTGCCCCGGTGCTGGAGGCGAGCTCCGCTGCGGCCGACAACGCGCCGGGGACCCCGGCCATCCGCTCACCGACGAGGATCACCGCACCGGGCTGGCGCAGCGCAGCAAGGGTGTCGCCGGCCTGCTCCGTGATCTGGCGCAGCGCGACGGCTTCGCCGCCAGGCTGGCAGGCCCACCACTGCGCATCCATCTTGTCGATGGCTCGCGTGCGCACGGGCGAGAGCGACACGATGCGCACGCCCTTCTTCTGCGCCGCTCGACGCAGGCGCAGGAAGATGATCGGCGACTCGTCCTCGGGCTCAAGGCCCACGAGGAGCACGACGGGAGCCCTGTCGAGGTCGGCGTATGTCGGTCCGAGCGGCATGCCGGCCACGGACGACGCGAGGAACTGTGCCTCCTCGTCGCTGGCGACGCGGGAGCGGAAATCGATGTCGCCGGTGCCCATGGCCACGCGAGCGAACTTCGAGTAGGCGTAGGCATCCTCACGGGTGAGACGGCCGCCGGTGAGGACTCCTGAGCGGCCGCGTGCGGCAGCAAGGCCGCGTGCGGCGACGTCGAGCGCCTCAGGCCAGGACGCGGGGCGAAGCTCGCCGTTCTCGCGCACGAGCGGGGAGGTGATGCGTCCCTCGTACGTGTAGGGGAAGGCGAAGCGGCCCTTGTCGCAGTTCCACTCCTCGTTGACCTCCGGGTCG
>CAYYZU010000131.1:5330-5800 GCA_964476205.1 uncultured Actinomyces sp.
GTCCCACGCGAGGCGACGCGTGATCACGCCGCGACGCACGTCGGTGCGCAGCGAGCAGCCCGACGCGCAGTGCTCGCACGTGGTCGGAGTGCTCACCAGGTCGAAGGGGCGCGCACGGAAGCGGTAGAGGGAGCTCGTGAGCGCACCGACCGGGCAGATCTGGATGGTGTTGCCGGAGAAGTAGGAGTCGAAGGGCTGGTCGGGCGCGATACCGACCTGCTGCTTGGCGCCGCGCTCGAGGAGCTCGAGCATGGGATCGCCGGCAATCTGGTCGGCGAAGCGCGTGCACCGCGCGCAGGAGACGCAGCGCTCACGGTCCAGCAGGATCTGCGCGCTCACGTTGATCGGCTTCTCGAAGGTGCGCTTGTCTTCCTCGAAGCGGGAGGTGCCGCGCCCAGTGGTCATGGCCTGGTTCTGCAGCGGGCACTCGCCGCCCTTGTCGCACACGGGGCAGTCGAGGGGGTGGTTGA
>CAYYZU010000132.1:0-5793 GCA_964476205.1 uncultured Actinomyces sp.
GTGGTGCTCGTCTTCCAGCCCTACCTGCAGGACGCCTTCCAGCGCACCTGGCAGAGAGGGGCGGGGACCGTCATCGGCGTACTCCTGGCCTTCCTCATCCATCTCGTCGTGCCGTGGTCCACTGCGGAGCTGATCCTGGGAGAGGTGTTCCTCATCGGTTCGATCCTGGTGATCTCAACGGGCAAGTACCCCTACTGGTTCTTCACGTCGCTCATCACGCCCGCGATCGTGCTGCTCGCGGGGAGCTCGGGCAACTTCGTCGCCACGGACGGCGCGCGCCTCCTGGCGACGTTCGCGGGAGTCGGCTTGGCCTTTGTCGCCGAACTCCTCCTGGCTCCCCTCTATCGAGCCGGGGCTAAGAAGCACAACCTCGAGCGGTTCTGAGACCGCCGCGACATCAGTAGGCGGGCGGTGTGTTCGCCGCGTTGTCGCGTGTCACCACCGGGAGGGGTGTGTACGCCGTCGGACGCTTCACGTTGTCCTGGGCGCCATTCAGCCAGTCGTAGATCGCCTCGATGACCTTGGTGCCCTGCTCACGGGGGTACTGGACAACCGTGCCGTAGACCGCCCCCGACTCGATGGCGCGTTGCACGTCGGCGGTGTAGTCGCCGGCCACGAAGGTGATGTCGTCGCGCCCCTCGCTGCGGGCCCACTCAGCCGCCGCGGCAACCTCCGGGCCCTCGGCCACGATCGCCGTGAGCGTGCCAGGGGCGTACGTCGACGCCCACGACTGCACGATGGCCACCGCGGAGTCATCCGTCCAGTTGTCGGCCTGCTTCTCGACGATCGAGATGCCCGGATACTCCTTGAGCACGTCGGTGAAGCCCGCGGTCCGCGCGAGCTCGGCAGAAGTGCCGACGGCACCGGTAAGCAGGCCCACCGTGCCGGTCTCGCCGATCGCCTGGACGAGGAGCTTCGCCTGCTCAGCGCCGTAGTCGTAGTCATTGGATCCGACATACGTGATGATCGGCGCGCCCTGCTCGAGGTTGAGGTTGACCGTGAAGACGGGAATGCCCTTGTCAGCCGCCTCCTGCACCACCGGCGCGAGGGTGGAGGGGTCTCCGGGATAGAGGAGGATCGCATCGACCCCGTCGGCGATGAACTGCTGCACGGCCGAGATTTGCGTGGCCGCATCGCCCTTGCCGTCGACGGTCGTGACCTGCAGGCCCTTCGACTGAGCCGCCTCGTCGACCGCATCGACCAGAGCCGTCACGAAGGTGTCGAGCTCGGCGTCGAAGACAAGGAAGCCCACGGTCTGCCCACCCGAAGCGGAGGAGTCGCCGCCCGACGAGCCAGCGGTGCTGCAGGCGGCGAGCATGACGACGAGCGCCAGCACCGACGCCGGCAAGATCACGAGCTTGCGCATCACGTTGGACCCCTTCCCCCAGGCTGACCCTCGGTGGGTCGGCCACGCGACTGTAGACCTCTGGCACGCCCTAGCGTGGGCGCATGCTCATCCTGCTTCCCCCGAGCGAGGGCAAGGCCTCGCCTGTCACAGGGCCGCGACTGGCGTGGTCGACGCTGTCGTTCCCGGAATTGGCTCGCACGCGCAAGGAGGTCGCCGATGCTCTCATGCGACTGAGCGTCGGCCCCGCTGCCAAGGCGCGTGCGACCCTGGGGATCTCAGCCCGGCAGGACGACGAGCTTGAGCGCAATCGGAGCCTCCTTGAATCTCCCACGGCTCCTGCAGGCGCGGTCTACACCGGAGTCCTCTACGACGCCCTCGACCTTGCGGGTCTCGATGCTCGCGCCCGTCGCCGCGCCGCGAGCGACATCGCGATCGCCTCGGCGCTTTTCGGACTGCTGCGCGTCACCGACCGCATCCCGGCATACCGCCTGTCGGCGGATACGACGCTCCCCGGCGTGGGCCGGCTCGCCGGTGTCTGGCGCGAGCCCGTCGCGGAAGCGATCACGGCGGCAGCGGGACGCGGCGTCGTGCTGGACCTGCGCTCGTCGGCGTACGTCGCACTGGGACCGGTGCCACCGGCACTCGCCGAGCGCACCGCGGTCGCCCGGGTCCTGCAGGAGAAGGGCGGAAAGCGCACCATCGTGAGCCACCACAACAAGGCCACCAAGGGCCGGATCGTGCGCGGGCTGCTGGGAGAGCCGAAGGCGCGCACCGTCGATGACCTCGCCGGCGCGCTCGGCGCCGCGGGCTATCGCGTGGAGCTCGCTCCGCCCGCGGGCGAGGGCAAGCCGTGGACCATCGATGTCGTCGTGAAGGAACTCTGAGTCAGACGCCGAACCCGGGGTCCACTCCACGCAGGTGCGCGGACTCCGCGAAGCCGAAGAGCGATGAGTTGCCATCCGCGAACCATGCGATCGTCGTCAGAGAGCACGGTGCGAGTTCCATGCGGTAGAGGCTGGAGAGCGGTGCGTCCACGCAGATGCCGGTAATGAGCTTGATCGGCGTCACGTGCGAGATGACCGCGACGCGCTGCCCAGCATGCCGCGTGAGCACCTCGCGTCGCGCGCGATCGACGCGATCACGGCACTCGGCAAAGGACTCCCCGCCGGGCGGAGCGACGTCAGTCGACGCGAGCCAGGCGGCGAGCTCCACGGGCCAGCGCTCGCTGACCTCCGCGAAGGTGTGGCCATCCCACTCACCGAAGGCGCACTCGGCAATTCCCGGCTCGATGTCGATGGGGGCACCCGTCGCCTGAGCAACTCGCTCGGCCGTCTGCAGGGTGCGCAGCAGGGGCGATGCCACGATGGCATCCACTCCCCCGCGGGCGGCGATCTCCCGGGCGAGAGCCTCCGCCTGCTGCTCACCCAGCGGGGCGAGCGCGGGGTCAGCGCCGCCCGAGCCGGAGAACCGCTTCTCCAGGCTGTACGCCGTCGCGCCGTGACGGCCCAGCAGCATCGTCGTCGGAGTGCCCAGGTCGGTGGCCCAGCCCACCATCTTGTGCGGACGCGCAGCCTGACGGATCTCCTCGGCCCGATCCTCGAGCGCATCGCCCACGACATCTTCGGCGTCGGGCAGGCCGGAGCCCACGCGGCGGTCGATGCGCACCGTCTCGCCGCGCGTCTGGGCGTCCAGCGCCTCGTTGACCAGACGGTCAGCAGCGGTGTTTTGAGCTCGCGGTACCCAGGTGTAGTCGACGTCAGCTCGCAGGCGACGCACGGCGAGGGCCAGATCGCGTAGGGCGGCATTCTTGATGGCCCAGCGGCCGCTCATCTGCTCGACGATGAGCTTGGAGTCCAACCGCGCCTCGATGCGGGCATCGGGGTCAACCTCGAGCGCATGCTGGATGCCCGCAAGTACCCCTCGATACTCAGCAACATTGTTGGTCGCCTCGCCGATCGTCTCGGCAACCTCGACGAGCACGCGGCCGGTCTCGCCATCGCGGACGACGGCACCGTAGGCGGCGGGGCCTGGATTGCCGCGCGATCCCCCATCGGCTTCGACGACGAGGAATCGGGTCACAGGCCGGATTCCTCGGTCCGGACGAGGATTCGCCGGCACTCCTCGCAGCGGATGACCTCGGCGGGGGGCGCCTCGCGAATGCGACCGAGATCGACCGGCGTGAGCTCGATGCGACAGCCTTCACAGCGCCCGCGATGCAGTGCTGCCGCACCGATGCCGCCGTTGTCGGCACGAAGCTTGTCGTAAAGCGCGAGCAGGTCCGTGGGGAGCCCCTGAGCCGCGGCTTCGCGCGCAGCCCGCGCGATTCGTTCCTCGTCGGCGAGGTCGGCCAGTGCATTATCGCGCGCGGTCCTCGCATCGGCGAGGTCCACGGCAAGGACCTCCCGCTGAGCGACAAGGGCGGCGTGTGACTTCTGCGCCGCTTCGAGCCTCTCCATGACCTCGAGTTCGACGTCCTCGAGCTCGGCCTGACGCCGGGCCAGCGACTCCAGCTCGTGCTGGAGGTTGGACAGCTGCTTCGCGTCGTTGATCGTGTCGAGGAGGACGCGGTCCTTCTCCGAGCGCTGGCGCACGAGATCAACGTCGGCATCAGCCTTGCGCTGCTCGGCCTCGAGATCGCTCACCTCCACCGCGGCCCGCGTGATGTCGTCGTCGATCGACTTGGCGGCGACTTCGAGCTCGGTCACGCGCGCGGCCTCCGGCAGCGTGGCCCGCCGATGCCGGGCCCGGTCAACCTCCAGGTCGTGGCGTTGCACCTCGAGCAGGGTCACCTGGTCCTGCGGATCGGCGTTCAGAGCTCACCCCTCAGCGTCATCGCCCACGGATCCGTGGGCCGTGCGGACACGATGCTCTCCACCGTAGCCCCCTCCACAGCCAGGTCCTCCGCGAGGAGACGGGCCGCCTGGTCGAGCCAGGGCCACTCGCTCGCCCAGTGTGCGACGTCGACGATGGCGCACCCACCTTCTTCGAGGTGCTCCAGAGCCCTGTGGTGCTTGAGGTCTGCGGTGACCAGGACATCGGCGCCCTGGGCGTCGGCAGCGGCTAGGAGTGAGTCGCCCGAGCCGCCGCAGACCGCCACACGGCGTACTGCGCGCGCGGGGTCGCCCGCAATCCGGACGCCGTGATGGGTGGAGGGAAGGCCGGCGGCGACTACTTCGGCGAAGTCAGTGAGGGTCATCGACTGCCTGAGCTCACCGATGCGGCCCAGCCCGAGGGCGCCATCTGTCAGCACCACGGGCCGGGTCGCCGTGACACCCAAGGCCGCGGCGAGAGCATCCGAGACACCGGGGTCGGCGACATCGGCATTGGTGTGCGCGCAGTAGAGCGCGATGCCCGAGCCGATGAGCCGGTGGACGATGCGGCCCTTGGCCGTGGTGGTGGCGACGGAGTGCACGCCGGAGAGGAACAGCGGGTGGTGCGTGATGACGAGGTCGACGTGGGCGGCGATGGCCTCGTCGACGACTTCCTCGACGGGGTCCACCGCCCAGAGGATGCGCCGCACCGGGGCGGCCAGGTCACCGCAGACGAGGCCGACGGCATCCCACTCCTCAGCGGTCGACGGCGGATAGCGGCGCTCCAGCGCGGCGACCACCTGCGCGAGCGACGAGGCCGAGGTCATGGCCGGAGGCTATCGCCGCTAGCCTCATCGCCCGGGCCTGTAGCTCAGTTGGTAGAGCACTTCCCTTACAAGGAAGGGGTCGTCGGTTCGAGGCCGGCCGGGCCCACCACCTCTCCCCATTCGGGCGGACGCCACCCGACTCGGGTGACCCCCCTGGGGGATCTGGAGCAAATCGGACGTAATATGACCGTTAGCAAGGCCCCAGCCCTCCCCCCGAGGCTTGGGGCCTTGCCCTTTGTGGGCACGAGCTTTGTCCCTTGAGGGCCTTTCGCCTCTCCAACCTGGGCTGAACGCAGGGATGCGGTTGGCAGGGTCTCGGGCCCCCGCCAACCGCATCTGAGAACAGTGCACACCCCATTGCCGGAGTCCGCATCTTGAAGCGCGCCGACCGGGGCGACTACGTCTCTGCCGGAGCCTCGAGACCCTCCAGGGCACGTGAGTACTCGCCAGGATCTCGCGCCCGGTCCGGCGCCGACTGCCAGCGGGCGGCGATCCGACCCTCGCGGTCCACGAGAAAGCTCAGCCGTCGCGCGGTCCCACGCTCCTCGTCGAGTGCGCCATAGGCGCGAGCCACCTCGCCGTGCGGCCAGAAGTCACTGAGCAAGGGGAAGTCGAGCCCTTCGGCATCGTCGAGTGCGCGCAGGACGAACATCGAGTCGCACGACACACCCCACACGCACGCGTGCCCCGCAAGATCACGGAGAGCACGTAGCTCGTCGTGGCACACCGGCGTGAACGCCGCGGGGAAGAAGACAATGAGGACTGGTCCGACCTGCGCCGACAGTGAAGCCGAGCGACCGTGCTGATC
>CAYYZU010000133.1:0-5745 GCA_964476205.1 uncultured Actinomyces sp.
GCGTGGTAGCCGCCGTTCTCCTTGAGATCGCCCTCCTCGCGCGCGGCCTCGATGCGCTTGGTGCTCGCGGCGCGCCTCGGGCCAGACCGCTCCTCGAGCTCCTGCTCGGGCCGGTCGTAGGCCTCCTGGGTGGGCCGGGTGATCTCGGTGCTCATCGGGCAAGGGTACGGCCCAGTAGGGCTATCAGCCTCCTGCGGGATGGCCGATCAGCCTCCGGCGGGCGGAGTCCACGGCTGCTCGGGCGGCACGACCCCGGGCGGGAACTGCGGGGGGATGACTCGCGCGGGGGGTCCGCCTGCCTCGCAGGCAAGCACCTCCACGACAAAGGCGGGGGCGATCGTGCGGAGGGGGTAGGTCATCTGCTCGTACGACGTCCCGCGGGGGATCCCGACGACCGCGTAGCCGACATCGGTCCGCGACTCGTCCTGGGCGCGGATCACGCAGTAGACGTCCCACTCCTCGGACCGGCGCACCTCGAAGGTCACATCGACTCGGTCGGCGGAGATGTCGTTCCAGGCCAGGAGCTTGTAGGTGACCTGGGGCGAGACGAGGTTCAGGGTCACGAAGGCCAAGGCAGCAATGAAGGCGCCGGCGCCGATGACGCCTAGGACGACCGGCAGCCAGGACCTGCGCCCGACTCCGTAGCGCGCTTGAAGGTCGGGAGGCAGGCTGCGCCCGTCGATGGCACTGCTCATGTCACCTCCCGAAGCGGGGCACCTCCCGTCGCGTGTCGCGCGATCCCTTGCGAGACTAGCGGGGTGCCCCCACCCCTGCGCCTCATGGCGGTCCATGCGCATCCCGACGACGAGTCGAGCAAGGGCGCGGCGACCCTGGCCCACTACGCCAAGGAGGGCGTGGAGGTCCTCGTCGTCACGTGCACGGGCGGCGAGCGCGGCGACGTGCTCAACGCGGCGGCCCAGGCCGATGTCGATGCTCTGGGCATCGCCGAGGTCCGACGTCGCGAGATGGCTGAGGCCGCCACGATCTTGGGCGTCGATCACGCGTGGCTGGGCTTCGAGGATTCCGGCTATCCCGAGGGAGACCCACGCCCGCCGCTGCCGGAGGGCTGCTTCGCCGACCTTCCTCTCGAGGTGGCATCGGAGCCACTCGTGCGCCTCGTCCGCGAGTTCCGTCCGCACGTGATCACGACGTACGACGAGAACGGCGGCTACCCGCACCCGGATCACATCCGCTGCCATGAGGTGTCGATGGAGGCCTTCACCAAGTCAGGCGATCCCGCGGCCTATCCCGACGCGGGCGAGCCCTGGCAGCCGCTCAAGCTCTACTACAACATGTCGTTCACCCGTGATCGGGTGATGACCTTCCACGAGGCGCTCACCGCTGCAGGCATGGAGTCGCCGTACGCCGAGTGGCTCGAGGACTGGGACGAGGGCGAAGAGGACCGTGTCACGACGCGCGTGCGCGTCGACGACTACTTCCCCGTGCGCGATGACGCCCTGCGCGCGCATCGCACCCAGGTCGATCCCGAAGGAATGTGGTTCGCCGTACCCCTCGACATGCAGCGCGACCTGTGGCCGACCGAGGACTACCACCTCGCGATCTCCCACGTGGAGACCCAGGTGCCCGAGGCGGATCTCTTCGCCGGGATCAGGGAGGGATGATGGTGGACGTGACCAGCTTCCTCGCGGCCCTCCTGCTCGAGGAGAGTCCGCTGCCGAGCCCGCTCCCCGAAGAGCCACCCATCGACCCCTCGCTGGTCACTCCGGGGCTGCTCGGCCTCATCTCGTTTCTCTTCCTGGTCATCGCGATCGTGTTGCTCTACCGCTCGATGCGCAATCAGATGGCCAAGGTCGACCCCAACCTTCCCGAGGGCCCCGGTGACGCCGAGCGCGCTGCGGACGCGCACTACACCGAGGAAGCCGAGGAGCGCGGGGCTCAGGATGACGGCGCAGGCAATCCCGGCACTGACCCGCCGACGCGCTGACACTCCGCGCGCGAGATGGCATTGAGGACACGACGTTGAGGACACGGCGCCCGAGTGCTCGCGTGACCGTCCTTACCCTCCTCGCCGTGGTCGCGTCGGCGCTCTGCGTCGCCGCGGGTCTGTGGCAGGGATCGCGCACGCTCGCCATCGTCGAGGCCGAGCGAGCTGCGGTCGCCGCTCCGCTCCCGGTCCTCGAAGCCGCAAGTGTCGACGGGTTCCCTGCCACGTCGGTGGGCAGGCCCGTCACGGCCGAGGGTGCGTACGGTGATGCCGAGCAGCTCCTCGTCGCACAGCGCGAACTCGACGGGCGTCCAGGTGAGTGGGCTGTCGCCCCGTTCGACGTCGACGGGACGACCGTTGCCGTATTGAGGGGCTGGGTCGATTCGACTGCCAGCCCGGCACTCGCCGTACCTGCCGGTCCGGTGCGACTCGAGGGCGCCCTACAGCCCTTCGAGGAGTTCTACGCCGAGCAGGCGCGCCAGCCCGACGGCCGCCTCGTCGCGGTCTCCCGTGAGGAGATCGAGCGCGCGTGGGGCACGCCGGTGCTCTCGCTCGTCCTCGTGCTCGCCCGCCAGGAGCCCGCGTCCGTGCCGGCCCCGGCTCCCGTGCCGCTCACCGTGCAGACCGCGGACGTGCCCTTCCCCCTGCAGAACGCCGCATACACGCTGCAGTGGTTTGTCTTCGCCGGCTTCGTCTGGGTCATGTGGTGGCTATGGGTCGTGCGCCGCGCGCCGACTGACACGGGCGCGGCAGATAGCCTGGCCGAATGAGCGGTCTCAGTGGTGCGCTACTGCGCTTCCGAATCATGGCGTGGGTCACCGGCGTCCTCCTCGCTGTCATGTCCGTCATCTTCCTGCCGCTGAAGTACGGCTTCGGGCTCACCGACGAGGGCATCCTCGCGACGATCTATGCGCTGGGCTGGCAGGCCCACGGATGGCTCTACGTGCTGTACGTCGCGGCGGGCCTCGATATCTCGTTCCGGATGCGCTTCACCGTCGTGCGCACCGTCGCGGTGCTGCTCGCCGGCACCATCCCCTTCGCCTCGTTCTTCGCCGACCACTACGTCGCGCGCAGTGTCCAGGCGAAGCTCGACGCGACGGCCTGAGGGCGCCGCGTCTCACGCGTGTGGAGCGTCCTCGACGCGCGACGCGGGATTGCGATCCGGTCGCGTCGCGAGGTAGGAGCCGAGCAGCACCAGCGGGAAGCCCAGTACGAGTCCCCACGTGATGGGCTCTGAGAGCACGATGACGCCGAGGAGCACGGCGACCGCGGGATTGAGGAACGTGATCACCGTCATGCGCGAGGGCCCGACCTCGGCGACGAGCGCGAAGAAGATGAGGAAGGCGATCGCGGTCGCGACGACGCCGAGGACCGCGATGGACCACCAGGCCACGGCAGGCACGGGGACCGTGGGCCTTTGGACCCAGGCGAGGGGGGCGTAGATGATCGCGTTTCCCGCCAGGGCCAGGCTGATCACCGCGAGCGGCGGGGCACCCGCCAACTTTGTCGAAATGACGATAGGCCCGAGTGCGTAGCCGACGACGGTCACTGCGGCCGCGCCGACGGCCCACCACTGATCTCCGGGGACATCAAGGCCGACGAGCACGGCTACGCCGCTGATGCCGACGGCCAGCCCCATCACGCGCATGCCACCGAGGCGCGCGTCAAGGCCGAGCCAGCGAGCCAGGATCGCGGCGACGATGGGGACGGCCGCGATGAGCAGAGCGGTGGTGGAGCTAGTGAGCTGGGTTTCGGCGTATCCCAGCATGAGGAAGGGCCCCGTGATCTCGACAAGGCCGAAGAGCGCGATCCACGGGAGGTAGGGGCGGATGCCGCGGAACTGTCCGCGAACCAGCGCTACGGGTAGGAGCAGGAGCGCCGCCAGCCCCACGCGCAGGGCCACCATGACGGACGGCTCGACGTACTCGACCGCGATGCGGATGAAGAGATACGGCGTGCCCCAGATAATCGACAGCGCGATGAAGAGCGTAAGGCCGCGGCGCGTCATCGATCAGTCTCGGAATCGGCGAGCGTCAGAAAGTGGGCATCGGCGAGGTGAAGGTGCCGATGATCGTGGCGATGAGCCACAGGATGGCCAGCGCGATGCCGATGTAGCCCGTGACGAGGCCGGCAATGGCGTAGCCGCGACCGGGTGCGCCGGTCTTGCGCGTCTGCGTGAGCCCGATGTGCCCGAAGACGACGGCGAGGATGGGCAGGACGGGGAAGAAGAGCAGGCAGATCCCGACCGTGATGCCGAGGATGCCGAGGATCATCGACGTCAGCGCAAGGCCGTTGGCCTTGGGCTTTGCCTGGTAGACGGGCGGAGGGGGGAATCCGGGGGGTGACGCGTAGCCGTACGCCGGTGGCGGCGGTGGAACCTGCGGAGCAGGTGGCGGGGCGGGAGTGAGCGGCGCGGCAGGCATCGGCGGCGGAGGCGGCGGCGCCGACGTCGCGTCGGGCTGCCCGTCGTCGGGCCGGGTCGCTTCCTGGTCGCTCACGGGCCCAGCCTAGGCGCCGGGTCCGTGTCGTCCGGAAGTCGCCACTCCACTTCGCGGGCATAGGGGCGCAGGCCGCGCCCCTCGTAGGTCGCCAGCGCTGCGGGGCCGTCGAGCGTGCAGGTGTGCACCCACACTCGGCGCGTCCCGGGCAATCGCCACGCCTCGGCGAGGACCTGCGCGAGCCACCAGCGTCCGAGTCCGCGACCAATCGCCTCGGGCAGCAGGCCGAAGTAGGCGATCTCTACTTCCCCGCCCGGCTGCTGCTCGAGCTCGGCATATCCCGCGTTGACATCGTCCTGGCGGCAGACGAGCAGGTGATGCTCCGGGCGGTCCGTCCACGCGCTCCACTGGCTCTCATCCCAGTCGAGGCGGTCCACCCAGTGCCAGGGGCCGCCGACGCGCCGGTAGAAGTCGCGCGAAGGGCCGGCCTTGGCGGCATCGATGCGGAGCCACGAGGCGCCCGAGGGCAGGGAGTCGGCCGGGACGAGCTGATCGAGCGAGGTCATCTCCAGTGACGTCACCGTCACGGCAACGGCACCCTCCACGGGCCCGGGCAGCAGGCGCATCCGCACATCGTGCCACTCAGCGACGCGTCGTCGGATGTGATGGCGGCATCTGATGAGATGTGCCCGTGGATGACGGGCTGCTGGTCGATCTCTCGAGGCTGCAATTCGCCACGACCACGCTCTACCACTACCTCTTCGTGCCGCTCACCCTCGGACTCGCGCCGTACGTCGCGCTCCTCGAGACCCTGCACTGGAGGACGGGCAAGGACTCCTATCGCCGGCTCGCCCGCTTCTTCGGATCACTCCTGATCATCAACTTCGCGATGGGCATCGTCACCGGGATCGTGCAGGAGTTCCAGTTCGGCATGAACTGGTCGGTCTTCAGTCGTTTTGTCGGTGACGTCTTCGGTGCGCCCCTGGCCATGGAAGGACTCTTCGCGTTCTTCCTGGAGTCGACGTTCCTCGGACTGTGGCTCTTCGGTCGCGACCGACTGCCGCGCGGCGTCCACGTCGCGTGCATTTGGATCTTCACGCTCGGCACCTGGCTGTCGGCCTACTTCATCATCGTCGCCAACTCCTGGATGCAGCATCCGGTCGGCTACGCGATCGACCCGCTCACTGGCTACCCGGTGCTTAATGACATCGGCGCCGTCCTCTTCCAGCCGTTTGCGCTGTGGGCCTACGCCCACACCGTGCTCGGTGGGCTCGTCGCGGCGTCGGTCTTCGTCTTCGCCGTCGCGGCGTACCACCTCAAGCGCCGGCAGTACGTCGGCGAGATGCGCTGGGCCTGGCGGAC
>CAYYZU010000134.1:0-5728 GCA_964476205.1 uncultured Actinomyces sp.
CACCTTCGAGGTGCCACCAGGTGTCGTGCTGGGGTTGCTCGGACCCAATGGTGCGGGCAAGACGACGACGATGCGCATGGCGATGGGTCTCATCCGCCCCACAGGAGGCGACACCTGGATCTTCGGACAGCACGTGCGACCGGGCGCTCCCGTCCTGTCGCGAGTAGGCAGCTTCATCGAGGGTCCCGGCTTCCTGCCGCATCTCACCGGGCGACAGAACCTCGACCTCTTCTGGCGGGCGAGCGGGCGCGAGGGAGGCGATCCGCATCTCGACGAAGTGCTCGAGATCGCCGGTCTGGGATCGGCCATCGATCGCAAGGTGCGCACCTACAGCCAGGGCATGCGCCAGCGCCTGGGCATTGCTCAGGCGATGCTCGGCCTTCCCGATCTGCTTGTGCTCGACGAGCCGACCAACGGTCTCGATCCGCCGCAGATCCGCGAGATGCGCCAGGTCATGCATGACTACGCCGCATCCGGCAAGACCGTCATCGTCTCGTCGCATCTGCTGAGTGAGGTCGAGCAGACCTGTTCGACCGTTGTCGTCATGAATCACGGTCACCTCATCTACTCCGGGACCGTCGAGAACCTCCTCGCGGGCCGGAGCGGCCTGCGCCTCGAGGATGTCTTCCTCGAACTCGTGGGGGAAGGGCATCGGGTGGACCAGTGACATCACAGGAACTGAGCACATCCGTCGAGACCCCGTACGTCGCCCGCGACACCCTCACGGTGCGGGTGGAACTCGTCCGCCAGTTGCGCCGCCGCCGCACGCTCGTGGCCTTCGGCCTCGCCATCGCTCTACCGCTCATCGTCGTCGCGGCGGTGAAGCTCGGTCCGCAGTCGCGCGGATTCGGCGACGGTGATCTCGACCTCGTGGGCCTTGCCACGGCTGGGCCGTGGAACTTCACCCTGACGATGCTGCTCTTCGCGTCCGGATTCCTCCTCACCATCATCGCCGCGATGTTCCTCGGTGACACCGTCGCCAGTGAGGCGTCGTGGTCAACGATGCGCTACCTGTTGGCCGCTCCCGTGCCCCGCCGGAGATTCCTTCGGGCCAAGATGATCGTCGGCCTCCTGCTCACGGCGATCACACTGCTCATCCTCATCGCCGTGTCCTTCCTCATCGCCCTGGTGGTCTTCGGATCTACGCCGCTCACCAGTCCCCTGGGTGGTTCCTTCGACGTGTCCACGTCGTGGCAACGATTGGCTATCGTCACGGCCTACATCGGCATCCAATTGCTCATCCCCGCGGGAATTGCCTTCCTCATGAGCGTGCTCACCGATGTCCCTCTGGGTGCCGTAGGTGCTGCGGTCGTCATCGTGATCGTGCTCAACATCATCGACGCCATCGACGCGCTGGGAGACCTACGGCGATTCCTTCCCACCGATTACGGCGGAGCGTGGGCCGATGCACTCGGCCAGCAGATCGCTTGGGATGACATGGCGATCGGGGCGTCGTACGCCCTGGTGACCTTCGCCGTCCTCGCCGCGATCGCCGTGCTGCGCTTCGACCGCAAGGACATCCTCTCGTAGGACCTCTCCCGGTCACGCTCTGGCAGGATGACCGCGACCAGGGGAGGGCGCATGGCTTCGGATTCCGCCAGCACGTCGACGGACGCAAGCACGGCTCAGGCGCCGCGCCGCGCCGGGATCGTGCTCACCGCGCTCATCCTGGGCGCGATCGTGGCCAACCTCAACCTCAGTGTCGCGAACGTCGCCCTCCCCGACATCGGGAAGTCGCTCGACGCGAGCCAGACCGAGCTCAACCTCATCGCCATCGGCTGCACCCTCGGCCTCGCGATGTCCGTGCTCTATCTCGGGGCGCTCGGTGATCGCTACGGCCGCAAGCTGATGCTGATGCTCGGCCTGGCGCTCACGCTGCCCGCGAGTGCCATCTCGGCGTGGGCCCCCGATGGAGCCATCCTCATCGGCGGCCGCATCTTCACGGGTGTCGCGGCCGGCCTGGCCTACCCCACGACGCTGGCGCTCATCACCGCGCTGTGGGGCCCGGGCAAGGCACGCGTCAAGGCGATCGCGCTGTGGTCGGGTATCGGTGGGGGAGGCGCCGTGCTGGGACCCGTCATCGCCGGCGCGCTGCTGGAGTGGTTCTGGTGGGGCTCGGTCTTCCTTATCGCGGTACCACCGGCGATTGTTGCGCTCGCGCTCGTGTGGAAGGTCGTCCCGGCTCACGTCAACGAGTCGACGGATCCGGTCGACAACCTCGGCGGCATCCTCTCGGTCGTCATGATTGCCGCCCTCGTGCTGGGCCTCAGCACCATCGCTGCTCCCGGCCAGCTGATGTCCTCCCTTCTCATGATGGGTCTCTCGCTGGTGGTGGGAGTCGCGTTCATCCTTCGCCAGAAGCGAGCCCGTAACCCGCTCTACGACCTGCACTACGCGGGGCGCCGCATCTTCTGGGTTGCTGCGGTGAGCGGCATGATCGTCTTCGGCTCGCTCATGGGGTCACTCTTTGTCGGCCAGCAGTTCCTGCAGAACGTCCTGGCGTATTCCACCCTCTCCGCCGGCTTCGCCGTCCTGCCCGCGGCCATCATGATGATGGCCGTATCCCCCCTTTCCGCACGCATGATCAATGCGCTCGGATCTCGCGACACCCTGCTCGTGGGGACAGGACTCGTGGTCGCCGCCTTCGTGGTCATGCTCCTGCTGTGGCGCGAAGGCTCGGCGTACTGGCAGATCGGTCTCGCCTACGCCATCTTGGGTGCGGGCGTGGGCATCGGGCTGGCGCCGGCATCTCGGGCGCTCACGAGTTCCGTGCCGGTTGACCACGTGGGCATGGCATCGGCCACGTCCGACCTCCAGCGTGACCTGGGTGGCTCGATCATGCAGGCGCTCCTCGGCTCCCTTCTCACCGCGGGATATGCGGCGACCATGGCACTGCAGATCGGATCGAGTCCCGATGCGGCTCAGGTGACGAGCGAGACCCAGGCGACGCTACAGAAGTCCTTCTCAAGCGCCGAGGCCCTGAGCGAGCAGTACCCGAAGTACTCCACGGAGATCATCGAAGCCGCACGCCAGTCCTTCCTCACCGGTGCCAACTGGGCCTACCTCGCCGCGATCGTCGCGGGCCTCGTCGCGTTGGCGATCGTGCGAATCGGCTACCCGAACAAGGCCGGGGAGATCGCCCTCTTGAACTCCTATGCCCAGGAGGATGCGGCTACCGAAAAGGCGGCTAGTAACTGAAGGGCCAGGCCTTGAAGTAGTTACGCAATCGCAGCCAGAGTCCGTAGAGCCCGCGAGGCTCGAGGATGAGGAAGAGGATGATCAGCAGGCCGAAGATGATGGACTGCAACTCGAAGACGTTGAGCAGCCCGCCCTCTCCGATGCCACCGAATCCGGGGATGAAGCCCGTGAGCGTGTTCACCAGCTTGGGCAACATCACCACGAAGACGGCACCCATGATGGAGCCGCTGATGGTCGCCAGGCCACCGATGAAGACGACGGCCAGGAAGTCGATCGAAAGGAAGATGTTCCACGTCTCAGGAGAGATGCGTCCGATCACGATAGACAGCAGGGCGCCGGAGATTCCCGCGTAGAACGACGACACCGTGAAAGCGAGCGACTTGGTGCGCAGGAGAGACACGCCCATGACCTCCGCGGCGACGTCGCGATCTCGCACGGCGGCGAAGTTGCGGCCAAACCGCGAGCGCACGAAATTGCGAGCTCCGAAGGCCATGACGAGGAAGATGACGAGGCAGGCGACGTAGAAGACCGTGAAGCGGTCGATGCGATAACCCAGGATTGTCTGGTTGGAGAAGAGGTCGAAACCGAGGAAGACTGGCTCGGCCGGCGCACGGCCCACTCCGGCGCCTCCCGTGATCGGCTTTGCCTCCTTGAAGATGTGCTCGCCGATGAAGACCAGCCCGAGGGTGAGGATGGCGAGGTAGAGGCCGCGCACGCGCGCGGCCAGAGGTGCGAGCACGAACGCAACCAGCGCGGGCACGAGCCCGGCGAGCGGGAGCCAGATCACCATGTCAAGGCCCAGGCCGATGACGTCACCCTTGGCCTCGCCGCCCAGGACAGCCGCGGTGTATGCGCCTACTCCCATGAAGAATGCCTGGCCCAACGACACCTGCCCGGCGTAGCCGGTGAGGACATTGAGGCCGATTCCGCCGATGGCGAAGATGAGCACCGTCGTGAGCAGGGCGACCATGTCACGCTGGAGGAAGAACGGGATGATCGCCATGGCGATGATGCCTGCGATCACCCAGTTGCGCTTGACGCGGGTGTTGAAGATCGCCATCTCGCGCGCGTAGCTCGTGAAGAGCTGCGGGCGACCCTTGACGGTGCGCAGCGATTCCTTGGTCGCGGTGGTCATACCCGCACCACCTCCTTGGTGCCGAAGAGACCGTAGGGCCGGACCATCAGGACGATGATCATGATGAGGTAGGGGACGATGACGTCGAAGTTCGCGCCGAGCCACGGGGCGTAGATCGGCTGGTAGGTCCGGGTCAGCGATTCCGCGACGCCGATGATGAGCCCGGCGATCACCGAGCCCTTGATGGAGTCGAGTCCGCCAAGGATGATCACGGGCAACGCCTTGAGGGCGACGAGGGCGACGGTGGTCTCTACGCCGGAACTGCCCGCGGTGAGCAGCGCTCCTGCCAGGGCGGCCATCGCTGCAGCGATGCCCCAGGAGAGGCCGAACATGCGACCGACATTGATGCCCTGCGCGAGGCTCGTCTCCTGGTCGAAAGCCGTCGCGCGCATGGCCAGGCCCGTGCGCGAGCGGGCGAGGAAGAGGCCGACGATGCCGATCGCAACGAGGGCGATCACTAGGCGTGCGATATCGACGGTGAATAGCCGGGCGCCGAGGACGTCGATCGTGTTGAGGCCGAATGGATCGTTGACCGTCAGGAGCTCGGAGCCGATGAGCCGGCCCGCCACGATGAGAAGGATGATGAAGACGCCGACCGTGACGGTGGCCGCGGAGAAGGCGGGTCGTCCCACCATGGGCCGCAGGGCCACGCGCTCGATGATCATGCCGATGATGGCCATGACGGCCATGCCGAGCAGGACCGAGAGCCAGAAGGGCAGCCCGATCGCATTCCCGAACGACCCGGTGAAGAAGGCTCCCAGGATCATGAGCGCCGGTGTCGCGAAGTTGATGACGCCCGTGGCCCGGTAGACGATGACGAAGGACACGCCGAGCACGGCGTAGAGGCCTCCGAGGCCGAGGCCCCGGACCAGGGATTCGATGAGGTCTGTCATGACCTAGGCCTCCGCGTGCTCTACGACGATGACGTCGCTCTGGTCGCCACCGGGAAGCCGGTCGGCTCCGGAGTACATGTCGTCGATGAGGGGCTCGAAGGTCTTGGTCAGCGCCGAGCGCTTTACCTTCTGCGTGGCGGTGAGTTCGCCGTCCTCGTGATCGAGCGCCTTGGTGAGCATGCGGAACTTACGGATGTTCTCGACGCGGGCCGTGGCCTCGTTGACCTTCGCGATGATGCCCTGGACGAGCCGGAGCACGTCCTCCTTCTCCGAGAGGTCTCGGTAGGTGGTGTAGGGGATCCGCTTAGCCCGCGCCCATTGGCCGACGGTGTCCTCCTCGATGCCGATGAGGGCGGTGAGGTAGGGGCGCTGGTCGCCGATGACGATGGCCTCGCGGATGAAGGGGGAGGCCTTGAGAGCGTTCTCAAGCTCGGACGGCGAGATGTTCTTGCCGCCAGCCGTGATGATGATGTCTTTCATCCGGTCCGTGATGCGGAAAAAC
>CAYYZU010000135.1:0-5675 GCA_964476205.1 uncultured Actinomyces sp.
CGCCGTACGACGAGTTCGCCGCCATCCACCAGTACGACTTCGACCACGACATGTCCCACCTCGGCGTGCGTCGCCCCGAGCACGAGCCGCGGGCCCATCAGCACATCGGCAGCGTCGTGCGCCTGGCACAGGCGCTGCTGGATCGTGGCGCGGCGTACGAGGTCGCAGGCACCGTCTACTTCCGCGGTGCGCGAGCCGTCGCATCATCCGGCCTGTCCGAGACAGCGGTTGTCGCGGCGCTCACGGAGTTCGGCGGAGACGTGCACGACAGCGCCAAGGAGTCACCGGTCGACGTGCCTGTGTGGCGGGCCTCGCACGGGTCCGATCCGGCCTGGCCGAGTCCCTGGGGTCCGGGTCGGCCCGGTTGGCATGCCGAGTGCACGGCGATGGTGCTCGACACCTACGGCTCGAGCCTCGACATCCACGCGGGAGGAGCCGACCTCGCCTTCCCTCATCACGCCTACGAAGCCGCGCAGGCTGAGGCGGCCACCGGTGTGGCTCCCTTCGCGCGTAGTTGGATGCGCGTCGGCACGGTGCGTATCGGCGGCGAGAAGATGGCGAAGTCGACGGGCAATCTCGTGCTCGTCTCCGACCTGCTCAAGGATCACCGGGGTGCGGCGATTCGCCTGATGATCCTCGACCGACGTTGGTGGGACGCCTGGGACTACGACCCCGCACAACTCGCTGCTGCGGAAGGTCAACTGGATGCGCTTCATGCGGCCGCGGGGCGTCGGGACGACGATCCGATCGCAGAGGCGGAGGTCATGCGACGTCTCCTCGATGACGTGGATGTGCCCGGGGCGATGTCGGTCGCGCTCGAGTCCGGTGGACGCGCTGCGCGTGTGCTCGTGCAGGTGCTGGGAATCTCGTAGATCGGCATCGCGTAGATCGGCATCGCGTGCGTCTCAACTGGTCGGGAGTGCCCCGCACATGCGCTAGACTGGGGTCGCGCCTCTAAGTGGAGGCTTCCGGAGGTCTTCTTGACCTCGCGCGATGCGTGTCATTCACCACGGCAGGTTCGCGATCAACTGCCGAAAGGTTCACGCATGTCTGCTTTGCCCATTCTCGATCACCCACAACACACCGCCGACGACTCCGACGCCATGGCGTTCGGCGATCTCGGCGTGCCGGCGCCACTCGTCGCCGAGCTCACCCGCCAGGGCCTCCACGAAGCCTTCCCGATCCAAGCCGCCACCTTGCCGGACTCGCTGTCGGGCCGTGACGTGCTCGGCCAGGGGCGCACGGGATCCGGCAAGACCCTTGCCTTCGCGCTCCCGCTCGTAGCGCGCCTCGCCGCCACGCCCACTCGTCGCAAGCCCGGTCATCCCCGCGGACTGGTCCTCGTGCCGACTCGTGAGTTGGCCACGCAGGTCGCTGCAGTCATCGCACCCCTGGCCAAGGCCGCGGGCATGCGTGTGGCGACGATCTTCGGGGGAGCGCCGTACGGCGCCCAGCGCAAGGCACTCGAGGGCGGCGTCGAGATCATCGTCGCCACTCCGGGTCGACTCATCGACCACATCGACCAAGGCACCGCCAGCCTGAGTGCCGTGGAGATCACGGTGATCGACGAGGCGGACCACATGGCGGACCAGGGATTCCTGCCCGTCGTGCGCCGGCTGCTGTCCGCCACGCCTGCCAACGGGCAGCGACTGCTCTTCTCGGCCACGCTCGAAGGTGGGGTGAAGGCCCTCATCGACGCCTTCCTCACCGATCCGATCTCGCACGTCGCCCAGGCGGAGTCGCCCGCGCTCCTTGAGCACCGCGTCATCGTCGTGCCCGAGGGCCAGCGCGCAGCGACCGTCGCCAAGATGGCGCGTGACGAGCGCGTGGTCGTCTTCACACGCACCAAGCGACGCGCCACGCGCATGTCGCGAGACCTCAAGGCCGCCGGCGTCAAGGCCGTCGATCTCCACGGTGACCTCCCGCACAATCGCCGACAGCGCCACCTGGATGCCTTCAGCGACGGGTCGGCCACCGCACTGGTTGCCACGGACATCGCTGCCCGCGGCATCCACGTCGACGATGTGCCCCTGGTCGTGCACGCAGATCCGCCCGTCGAGCACAAGGCCTACGTCCATCGCTCCGGCCGCACCGCCCGCGCGGGCGCAGCGGGCGAGGTCGTCACCGTGACGTCCCCCGACCAGGTGGCCCATGTGCGTGACCTGCTCGCCAAGGCGGGCGTCTCCGCGACGTGGGAGGGCCTGGACGTGCCCGCCCCCGAGGCGAAGGCGTCACCGGGACGCTCGGCTCGCCCGGGTGGAAGCGCGCAGCGGCGTCGGCGCGCGCCGCGCCGGTCGCGCTGACTACCCTGACCGCGTGACTGCCGCACGCGAGGACCGCCGCGGGGAGATCCTCGCCGTCGCGGCTCGACTCTTCGCGCGCGACGGCTTCCACGGTGTCTCTATTGACGAGTTGGGCGCCGCGGTCGGCATCTCCGGGCCGGCGCTCTACCGCTACTTCCCGGGCAAGGAGTCGATCCTGTCGGCGATGCTCGTCGACATCAGCCAGCGGCTGCTCGAGGGTGGGCGCGAGCGTGCGGGCTCCCTCGATGGGCTCATTGCCTTCCACGTCGACTTCGCCCTCGATCATCCCGACCTCATCGACGTGCAGGCGCGCGATCTGGCCGCGGTGCCCGATGACGATCGCCGCGCGGTGCGGCGCTACCAGGCGCAGTACGTCGACCTGTGGGTGCGCGCGCTCATGGCGGAGCGGCCCGACATGTCGGAGGACCGAGGCCGAGCCGCCGTCCACGCCACATTCGGGCTCATCAACTCCACCCCGCACAGCGCCCGGCTCTCGCGTCCGGAGATGACGACCCTCCTGCGGGGGATGGCGCGGGCCTCCCTTGCCCAGGCACCCGCGGGGGAGTAGAGTGAACGATCGTTAACCAACGATCGGAGTCGCGGTGACGGCCTTCGCGCCCCTGCTCGATGACCTCGCGGCCCGCCGGGCGCGTGCGGCGCGCGGCGGACCTGACTCGGCCCGCCAGCGGCACCTCGAGCGCGGCAAGCTCCTGCCCCGCGATCGCGTCGAGGCGCTTCTCGACGACGGCACGGCGTTCCTCGAGATCGCCCCGCTTGCCGCCGAAGGGCTCTACGGCGGAGACGCGCCGGCCGCAGGCGTCATCGCGGGCATCGGTCAGGTGAGCGGTCGGCTGTGCGTCATCATCGCCAACGACGCCACCGTCAAGGGCGGCACCTACTACCCCATGACGGTCAAGAAGCACCTGCGTGCGCAGGAGATCGCGCGCGACAACCTGCTGCCCTGCATCTACCTCGTCGACTCCGGTGGCGCTTTCCTGCCGATGCAGGATGACGTCTTTCCCGATCGCGACCACTTCGGCAGGATCTTCTACAACCAGGCGACGATGTCGGCGATGGGGATCCCCCAGATCGCGGCGGTGCTCGGCTCATGCACGGCCGGTGGCGCCTACGTCCCGGCCATGAGCGACGAGACCGTCATCGTCCGCGGGCAGGGCACGATCTTCCTGGGCGGCCCGCCGCTCGTGAAGGCCGCAACAGGGGAAGAGGTCACCGCCGAGGAGCTAGGCGGCGGTGAGTTGCACGCGCGCACGTCGGGTGTGGTGGACCATCTCGCCGACGACGATGCCCACGCCCTCCGTATTGTGCGCGAGATCGTGGCCACTCTGCCCCCGGCGGCGGAAGGCGCTTGGGCGCTCGACGAGTCGCACGAGCCCGCGCGGCCCATCGAGGATCTCCTCGACATAGTTCCGGTCGACCCCCGTACGCCCTACGACGTGCGCCAGGTCATCGAGTGCCTCGTCGACGGCGGTCACTACACGGAATTCAAGGCGGAGTACGGCACGACGCTCGTCACGGCCTTCGCCCGCCTCCACGGACATCCGGTCGGCATCATCGCCAACAACGGCATCCTCTTCTCGGAGTCGGCGCAGAAGGGCGCGCACTTCATCGAGTTGTGCGATCAGCGGGGCATCCCGCTGGTCTTCCTGCAGAACATCTCCGGCTTCATGGTGGGCCGCGACTACGAGGCCGGTGGCATCGCCAAGCACGGTGCCAAGATGGTGACCGCCGTCGCGTGCGCACGCGTGCCGAAATTCACCGTCGTGATCGGGGGTTCCTTCGGGGCCGGCAACTACTCCATGTGCGGGCGCGCCTATTCGCCGCGCTTCCTGTGGATGTGGCCCAATGCGCGCATCTCGGTCATGGGCGGTGAGCAGGCGGCGGCTGTGCTGTCGACCATTCGCCGCGACCAGGCCGAGGCGCGCGGGGAGGAGTGGTCTGCCGAGGCGGAGGCCGAATTCGCTGGCCCGATCCGGGAGCAGTACGAGACGCAGGGGTCGCCCTACTACGCCACGGCCCGGTTGTGGGATGACGGGGTCATCGATCCACGCGAGACGCGACGTGTGCTCGGCCTCGCGCTCGAGGCGGCGCGTCACGCTCCGCTTCCCCCCGTCCGCTACGGCGTCTTCCGGATGTGAGCATGTTCGATCGCGTGCTCGTAGCCAATCGCGGTGAGATCGCCGTGCGCATCCTGCGCACGCTGCGCCGCCTCGACGTCTCGTCGGTCGCCGTCTACAGCGATGCCGATGTAGCCGCCCCCCATGTACTGCTCGCCGACGCGGCGGTGCGCCTGGGTCCCGCGCCCGCGCGCGAGAGCTACCTCGACATCGGCCGGGTGATCGCGGCCGCACGGGCATCGGGTGCTCAGGCCATCCATCCCGGCTATGGATTCCTCTCGGAGAACCCCGCCTTCGCCCGTGCCTGCCAGGAGGCGGGACTCGTCTTCATCGGTCCAGGTCCCGAGGTCATCGAGGCGATGGGCGACAAGATCGCGGCCAAGGAGGCCGCCATCGCCGCGGGTGTCCCCGTCGTACCAGGGCGCCATGACGCGTCGATGGACGATGAAGCGGTCATCGCTGCGGTCGAGGAGATCGGCCGACCGGCTCTGCTCAAGCCCGCGGCCGGTGGTGGTGGCAAGGGCATGCGCGTGATCCGTGAAGGCGATGACGTGGCCGCGGCGATTGCCAGTGCGCGTCGCGAGTCCCTCGCGGCCTTTGGTGACGATCGCCTCCTGGTCGAGCGCTTCGTCGATGCCCCGCGCCACATTGAGGTGCAGGTGCTCGCCGACGCTCACGGTCACGTGATCCACCTGGGGGAGCGCGAGTGCACCCTGCAGCGCCGCCACCAGAAGGTCATCGAGGAGGCACCCTCATCGCTTCTCGACGGGGCGACGCGCGAGGAGCTCTGCGCGTCGGCGGTACGCCTGGCGCGCAGCGTCGGCTACGTCAACGCGGGCACGGTGGAATACGTCGTGCCGTCGGCGCGGCCCGGGGAGTTCGCCTTCCTCGAGATGAACACGCGACTCCAGGTGGAGCACCCGGTGACCGAGGAGGTCACCGGCCTCGACCTCGTGGAGCAGCAGTTGCTGATCGCGGCGGGTGAGCCACTGGGGCTGCGCCAGGAGGACATCATGCTGCGCGGGCACGCCGTGGAGGCGCGCGTCTACGCCGAGGATCCGCAGCGCGGTTACCTCCCTACCGGTGGCGAGATCAGGCTCTGGCACGCAGCCCCGAGCGCACGGGTGGACTCCGGGGTGACGACGGGGGACCGGGTGACGTCGTTCTACGACCCCATGCTCGCCAAGGTCATCGTCCATGCGCAGACCCGCGATGAGGCAATCTCGGGTCTGCAGCG
>CAYYZU010000136.1:0-5656 GCA_964476205.1 uncultured Actinomyces sp.
CAGGCCATGGAGCGCTCGGAGCTCGTGGCGGAGACGCTCGGCGAGCACGTCTTCGACTTCTTCCTCCGCAACAAGCAGGCGGAGTGGGAGGAGTATCGACGCCAGGTCAATGCCTGGGAGATCGACCGCTACCTCCCGACCCTCTAGGCACCGGCATGCCCGCGCAGAGCGAACGGCGATGAGCGAGCAGCGACCGTCCAGTGTGGCGGGCTCTCTCGCTCGGCGTGGATTCGCAGATTCCGGTGAGGCCGCGCGACTGCTCGCGGAGATGAGCCTGGCTGACCCCGAGGCGTTTGCCGATGCCCTCACGGCCGCGGCCGATCCCGATCAGGCCTTGCGGGCACTGCATCGACTCGACGCTGCCGGAGCGGACATCCGCGCGGTGGCTTCCGACGAGGAATGGTTCGCCGCACTCGTCGCCACGGTGGGCATGTCCGCTGCTCTGGCTGACCACCTCGTGCGCCACCCGAGTTCTGTCGACCTGCTCCGCGGCGTACCCATGCGCGCACCCTCTGCTGCTGAGCGACGGGCGCGACTCCTCGGCGCCGTGGGAGCTGACGCGGGCGCTGCGGCACCCTCCGCCAGCGTCTCATCGAGCGCGGCGGATGCGCTGCGCGTGGCGTATCGCGATGAGCTGCTCACGACGGTCGTGCGTGATCTCGTGCACGGTGCCCGCGTCGATGACATCGCGGAAGAGCTCGCTGACCTCGCCGATGCCGCACTCGAGGCTGGACTCGCCATCGCGCGCGGGGAGCTGCCCCCCGATGCTGCGCCCTGCCGACTGTCGGTGATCGCGATGGGCAAGTGCGGCGGCCGCGAACTCAACTACGTGAGCGACGTCGACGTGATCTTCGTAGCCGAGCCCGTCGAGGGAGGTGACGAGGAGGCAGCCCTGCGCACCGCTCAGCGCCTTGCGGCCGGCGTCATGCGGGTGTGCGGAGAGCCAACGGCCGAAGGATCCCTGTGGCAGGTGGATGCTGCGCTGCGGCCGGAGGGCAAGCAGGGAGCGCTCGTGCGCACCCTCGCCTCGCACGTGGGCTACTACGAGCGGTGGGCCAAGACCTGGGAGTTCCAGGCACTGCTCAAGGCCCGACCGGCTGCGGGCGACCGCGCGCTGGGCGAGGCCTACGTCGATGCCGTGTCCCCGTTCGTATGGTCCGCGGCCGACGGTGCGGACTTCGTCTCCGACGTGCAGCGCATGAGGCAGCGCGTCGAGGATCACATTCCCGCGCGTGAGGCTGATCGCCAGCTCAAGCTCGGCCGCGGCGGACTTCGCGATGTGGAGTTCTCCGTGCAGCTCCTGCAGCTCGTGCACGGGCGTAGCGACGTGATGCTGCGCAGCCCGTCGACGCTCGTCGCCCTCGAGGCACTCGCGACCTGGGGCTACGTCGGACGCGAGGACGGCGCGACCCTCGGCTCGGCGTACCGCTTCCTGCGGTCCTTCGAGCACCGGATCCAATTGCACGAGCTCAGGCGCTCGCACATCGTGCCGGAGGACGAGGCGGCTCTGCGACGCATCGGCCGCTCGCTGGGATTCCGCACGGACCCGGTGGCCGAGCTCACCGAGGAGTGGCGCCGGCACGCGCGCGAGGTGCGTCGCATCCACGAGAAGCTCTTCTACCGCCCCCTCCTCCAGGCGGTGGCGCGCCTGGATCCCGGCGATGCGCGACTCACGCCCGAGGCGGCGGGGGAGCGGCTCGCTGCGCTGGGGTACGCCGACCCGGTCGGAGCGCTGCGGCACCTCGAAGCCCTCACGTCAGGGGTGTCGCGCCGGGCCGCGATCCAGCGCACCCTCCTCCCGGTCCTCCTCGGCTGGTTCGCTGACGGCCCCGATCCGGACGCCGCGCTGCTGGGCTTCCGCCGCATGAGCGATGACCTCGGCTCCACGCCGTGGTACCTCCGCCTCCTGCGCGATGAGTCGCTCGCCGCCGAGCGCATGGCCACCCTCTTGTCGTCGAGTCGCTTCGCCACCGATTTGCTCCTGCGCTCACCCGATTCCGTCGCGTTGCTGGCCGATGATCGCGAGCTCATGCCCCGCAGCCTCGACGCGCTCATCGCGGAAGCGCGAGCGGCGGTGGCCCGTCACGAGGACCCCGACTCCGCCGTGAGTGCCTTGCGAGCCCTCCGGCGCCGCGAGCTCTTCCGCATCGCCGCCTGCGATGTGCTCGGGCTCATCGACGACAGCGCGATCATGCGTGGTCTGACGGATGTCACCGAGGCCACGCTGGTGGGCACCCTCGAGGTGGCGGAGCGCACGGTCGCGGCAGCGCGACCCGACGGACAGCTCCCCACGCGGATGGCCCTGGTCGCCATGGGTCGCTTCGGCGGCCGCGAGCTCGGCTACTCCTCCGACGCCGACCTGGTCTTCGTGCACGACCCCCTGCCCGGCGCCGACGAGCAGGAGGCTTCCGACGCCGCCTTCGCCATCGCCAACGACATCCGGCGACTGCTCATGGCTCCGTCACCCGACCCGGCACTGGAGATCGACGCCGACCTGCGCCCGGAGGGCCGGCAGGGTCCTCTCGTGCGCTCCCTTGAGTCCTACCGCGCGTACTACGACCGGTGGTCGGCGCCGTGGGAAGCCCAGGCGCTGCTCCGCGCACGCCCCTTCGCCGGGGACGAGGGGCTCCGTGATGCATTTGCCCGGATGATCGATCCGCTGCGATGGCCGGCGGACGGCATCTCGGAGGCAGATACGCGCGAGATGCGCCGGCTCAAGGCCCGCATGGAATCCGAGCGCCTGCCCCGCGGCGCCGATCCGAGCATGCACCTGAAGCAGGGCCGCGGAGGACTCGCCGACGTCGAGTGGGTCGCGCAGTTGCTGCAGCTGCGGCATGCGGCTGAGGTGCCCGGCCTGCGGACCACGGCCACGCTCGAGGCCCTCGACGTCGCGGTCGACGCCGGCCTGCTGGATGCGTCGGATGCGGCCACGCTGCGCGCATCGTGGCTGCTCGCGACCGGGGTTCGCAACGCGATCATGCTCGCCTCCGGGCGAGCGTCAGACTCGGTGCCGACCTCGGGCCCCGCCCTCGTCGCAGTCGCGCACCTGCTCGGATACCGCCCGCCTGCCGACCTGCTCGAGGAGTACCGGCGCACGACCCGGCGTGCCCGCGGGGTCGTCGAGAGGGTCTTCTACGGCTGATGCCTAGGGTGTGACCGTGACACCGGAGGAGTTCCGCGCGGCGGCCCACGAACTCGTGGACTGGATTGCCGACTACCGCGCTGGCGTCAACGACCGTCCCGTCCGCAGCGAGGTGGCTCCCGGCTGGGTGCGCGATCAGCTCGCGGGTCCGCCACCCGAGTCGCCCGTAGTCCTGGACGCCCTGATGGACGACCTGTCCTCCGTCGTCGTACCCGGGATCACCCAGACCCAGAGCCCCGGCTACTACGCGTGGTTCCCGTCCAATGCGGCACTGGAATCCGTTCTCGGCGATATCGCCGCGAGCGGACTGGGTGCCCTCGGGATCACCTGGCAGTCGGCACCGGCGCTCACCGAGATGGAGGAGGTCGTCACGGACTGGCTCCGCGAGCTGTGCGGACTGTCCGACGACTGGCACGGAGCGATCCACGACACGGCGTCAACGGCCTGCCTCGTCGCGATGCTCGTCGCGCGCGAACGCGCCACCGACCTGTCGGAGGACCGCGGGGGGCTGCAGGCCGAGACGGCGCCGCTGGTGGTCTACGCATCGACGCAGGCGCACTCGTCGGTGCCCAAGGCCGTGCTGCTCGCGGGCTACGGCCGCGACAACCTCAGGCTGGTACCTGTGGACCCCGTGACGCTCGCCATGGACTCGGAGGCGCTGCGCCGGCTCATGGCCGAGGACGTTGCCGCGGGGCGTCGCCCCGCAGCGGTGGTGGCATCGCTCGGGACCACCGGCACGACGGCCTTCGACCCCGTCGCGGAGATCGTGTCGATCGCCGCGGAGCATGGCGCGTGGGTGCACGTCGACGCCGCGATGGCGGGCGCCGCCATGATGCTGCCCGAGTGCCGCCCGCTCTTCGCGGGTGTAGAGGGTGCCGACTCCTTCGGCTGGAATCCGCACAAGTGGATGGGCACGATCCTCGATTGCTCGCTGCTCTACGTGCGCGACGTCGAGATCCTCGTCCGCGTACTGTCCACCAATCCCTCCTATCTGCGTGCGGCGAGCGATGGCGAGGTGACGCAGTTCAAGGACTGGGGCATCCCCCTCGGCCGCCGATTCCGCTCACTCAAACTGTGGTTCCACCTGCGGCTTGCGGGCGCCGAATCCATCCGCGCGCGGCTCAGGCGCGACCTGGCGAACGCGCAGTGGCTCGCGGGGCAGGTGGCCGACGAGTCGGACTGGGAGGTGTGCGCCCCGGTGCCCCTCCAGACCGTGTGCGTGAGGCACGTGCCTCCGGGAATGGATGACGAGGCTGTGGAGAAGCATCAGCAGGAGTGGGCCGAGCGGGTCAATGCCACCGGACGCGCCTTCGTCACCCCTGCGCTCATCGAGGGCCGATGGGTGGTGCGCCTGTCCATTGGCGCCGAGCCGACCGAGCGCGCGGACGTCGCGGCGCTCTGGGACCTGTGTCGCGCGGCCGCGGGTGAGGTGGCGCCCCTAAGGTGAGGGCATGTCCACACTCTGGGAAGTGATTGGCTGGGCCTGCACGGTCTTGCTCGTTGGCGCTTACGCCATGGTTGCGACGCACAAGCTCGATGCGCGTAGCCCGCTGTACCACGTGCTCAATCTCGTCGGAGCGATTGGTCTCGCTGCGTTCTCCATCTACAAGACGGCGTGGCCCCAGGTCGCCCTGAACGCCTTCTGGGGCGGCGTGGCGCTCATCGGCATTGTCATCGCCGTCGTCGCGGCTCGGAAGATCAGGGCCGGTCGCCCCGTAGGCGATCCCGCATTCGACGAACAAGGCGTCCGGGAAGGCTGATTGCGCCCTCGCGCGTATTGCGCCGGCGGATCTCTTCAGCTTCCCGCGCCATGGCGTTGGCCGTGGCGAATGCGCCCGCCGCCGCGATCTGGTCGCTGGGCACGCGACCATGCGAGGCCGAGGAGTCGAGCACCCTGAGGTCTTCCACGTCGCCATGCACCACGACGCCGGTCGTTGCCATGTCGTCGATGTCGGCGGCGACCCATTCGCGCACCCTGCCGAGGTAGGAGCGCGGAAGCAGCAACGGTCCGCCGCGGTCGGGCCGCTCCAGGAATCCGCTGCTGAGCAGGTGCTGCTGCAGCTCATTTGCCGTCTTGCGATTCCAGCCCCGGCGCTTGGCCTCCACGTTGAGGGCATGGAGGAAGACGGCCTCAGCCCGTGTGGAGCCGATGTTGGCGATGAATGCGGGGAGCTTGGGTGCGGTCTCCGGGAGCGCCGACACGTCGAGCGCGGCCCGGAAGCGATCCCACAGGAGATGCGACGGCGAGCCTGAAGGCGGGAGCGTCACGACGCTCACATGGTCTGCACCGACGAGGTCCTGCCAGCGGCGGACGAGGGCGCCGTAGGCGTAGGACCGCCAGAAGGTCTGGTGGCGCTCCACGTCCCACTCGGCCTGCATCTGGGCCGGAGGCAACTCTCCTCGCTCCTGCGCGCGACGTTCAAGGTAGCGGCGGTAGCTCTGCGTATGGGTATTGCGCACGTGCTGCTGCCAGGACGACGGGAGGATGCGCCCGAGGTCACGCATCGTGATGAC